>NZRR01000044.1 GCA_002696315.1 Methanobacteriota archaeon
AATCCCCATGCTAAAATAATAACTCCGATTTCACTGAATAAAAGTGCTACCGAAGCTAAAGTTGTAACTAAATTATTATGACTTTCTATTAGTTCATCATATTTTTCTTGAGAATAATCTGCACTATCTGGGGGTTGATCTACAATGGCAAACCATCCACATATAGCGCCTACCAAGATTAAAACAAATCCTATAGCAATTATATTTAGGGAAACTGTTTTTTTAGTATTATCTTTTAGTGGAAATTGTTCTTCTGATATCTCATTATTTTCTTCCATTAAATTCTCATATTTACTTAAATAAATAATATTTTTGATAAATATTGGGTTTAAGCGTACCAGATAGTGAGATGCTTCGCCTTCTCACAACTATGAAATGAAATTAAGAATTTGTTCAATAACATTAGAATCTCTTAAAATCCTTCTATGTTTCAAGTTTTGAGTCATGTATAATTTTGCATTTTTCATGTCTTTTTGTATTTTCTCTGCAATCTCGGGGAATGCTTCTACGTCATCTTGGCAATGTACAAGTAGAGTATTAACATTAATTTCCTTTGCAAACTTATCTGGTCCAAAATCTGAAGGAGATGANCCAAATTGTTGTTCTGCTAAACTATACATTCTATCCGCATAATACTTTTCATTCAAATTGAACAAACCAACAAAACTTTCAAACATTGGCCTTATACTATAAGCTCCAGTAGAAATTAANACTAATTTTTGAGTTTTTAATCCTTTACGTACTGAATTAAGTGTAGATACGGCTCCAATGGAATGGGAAATAACAGTATGAAATGGCCCTCGTAAATCTGAGATTTCGTTGATTACAGCTGTAAATTCTGGCAAATTTGTTATCCCTGTGTCCGATTTACCATGGCCAGGTAAATCTACAGCAGTGATATCATAACCTTCACTAGTAAATGTTTCAATCATACTATAAAACTGACTTGCCCTTCCATTCCATCCATGAACGAATAATATTTTAGGGCCATCATTTTGAATTGTATAAATTACTACCTCTTTAGCTATTGAATCAATATAGAGTTTATTTTGCTCTGTTTTATGATAAAAATTTAATTCTCTTTTTGGTGTTTTAAATTTAATTGGGCCACAAAATATTTTCCAAATAAAAGTCGTTGCTAATGATTTTGAAATCAAATTCAACATCTTTGCAAAATATCTAAAAAACCAAGGAAGTTTATAATAATCAGCTACAGAGTTTCTTTGTTTAGTCATATTCAACACACCTAGCCAATATGTTACCATGGAAATTTGATACTCCACCAAATAGCATCATTAATTATAACTTGAATTGCTAACATTCCTGCTCCAATTACTGCCCATATTGAATTCTCAATGCCTTCTTGGTATGCACTCCAAGCCAGAAGTCCGAGTAAAATATTACCAAATGATACTAGAATTAAAATTCCTACTACAAGAAAAGGTGTCCATGAATAATCATTTGAAATATGAAAATTTGTTGATTCTATCCAAAAGGCAGAGGGAATCATAACTAACAAAAATCCAAGTAATAATCTTGAATTNCCNCCTGAACCAGATTCTTTCCAAGGCCAATTTAANGATTCTACNACAGNAACATCCCATTTGTANAAAAATAACCTCCACATAATNAGAAAACCGGTTGCTGCAACAAACATACAAAAAACATTAGCTGATCTAAGATTTTCTGGAATTCCCCCCCATAAAGCCATTGGGTCTTCCATTTTAGAAAGAGTATACACATANGATAGTAAAACAAGAGGNCCAAAAATAAAACAACAAATTCTAACAGTCGATCTAGTAACTTTCATATTATTCAACTTCTTTTACAACCATTGGTCTAACCGCTCCACATTCTGGACATAATTGTGTATCATCAGTATACTCATATTTGCAAGCTGGACAAATATCAGCTAATACTAAATTCTTTGTAATTAGGGATTCTGTAACCTCTTCTTTTGAACTCTGTAAAATTAATCGTTCTGAATTTACTTCGTCTACAGTCCATCTTCCTGCGCCTCCCATTTTTAATAGAATATCGGGCGGTAAACTAACCATTCCCATTTCGTCAATTAGTAATTCTCTAGATTCGGCTAATTCTTCAACTTCAAATCCTTGACCATGTTGAGCAATAAATCGTCCATCTCTTAATTCAAGAGCCCTATCACAAAAATCTGCAACCTCACTGCTATGTGTCACAATTAAAAATGATACGTTTTTTTCAATGTGCAAGGTTTTGAATAATGCTAAAACTTCTCTACTTGTTATTGGATCTAATGAACCCGTAGGCTCATCAGCCAAGATTAATTTAGGTTTTGTNATCAATGCACGAGCGATTGCTACTCTTTGTTGTTCACCTCCAGATAACATTGCTGGTAAACCTCGCATCCTACTTTCTAAACCTAATTCAATTAACAATTCCTTGGCTTCTGCCTCTGCAATTTTAGAACTAATTCCCTGATGTCTTAATGGTTGAGCTACGTTATCAATTGCAGATAAATGTGGTAATAAATTACCTTCTTGAAAAATAAATGAAACGGTTTTCTGTCTTAATTCTACTAGTTCCTTGCCCGTTAATCTTGTCATATTTTTATCCGCCAGGGATACTGAACCAGCACTTGGTTTCATTAAACCNCCAAGACATTTCAATAGAGTTGATTTCCCACTTCCAGAAGGGCCCACTACAGCTACAGCTTCTCCCGGAAGAACGTTGAGATGTAAGCCTCTTAGTGCCACTACATTACCATCTTCTGATTTAGATTCATAAACATGATATAAACTATCTGCTGACAAAATAGTTTCATAATCAATTACCTCTTCTGACATATTATTCACCCTTTAAAACTGTTGAAAGATCTGATTTTAATGCTTTCCGAGTTGTACTCAACAGAGCTACTACAACTGCAATAAATACTGTTAATGAAACTATAGCAAGTTCAAACCAAGGCCATACTAAATTCCTATCAATTATGGTTTCACTACCTCCAAAAATTCCAAATATAAAACCAAATACTGAAAATAAACCATTGAATGAAAGTGCTAGTGCCATACCCAATAATATTCCCAAAAACATAGATACTACCACTATAGATAATATTTCAAATAATACTAATCTAATGATTTGATTCGGGCTGGCTCCAATTGCTTGTAATACGGCTAATTCTTTTTTACGTTGATTTAGCACTAATGATAGGAATACGAATGCTGATGCTACTGCAGCAATACTTGCAACTACAAATTGTAAACTGAGTAATCCTTGAGTCCCGAAAATTAATCCTCCTGATCTTTCAACCTCGCTATGCTTGGATGACCAGTCCATTGCGCTTGAAATTCTAGAGTCTGCATCTAAGTTTGCTCTAAATGCCTCTAATTCGTCTCCTTGTAGGTCATCAATTTTAATTATCCAAGTATTTGCTGTAAAGTTGTCTACTGTATCATCTCCAACTAATGCTCTCCAAGCTGTTTCTCCAATTACTAAGGTATCAGCCATTGTGGTTGTAGGAACTCCAGGAATAAATTCATGAACTCCGATATATCTTAAGGATTGGTTATATTCAGTAGTCTGTAATTCAAGACTAAAACCTTCACCAGTGAAAAGTAATTCGGTTAATGAAGATGGTAAATTATCTATGGATAATTCAATCAAAAATTCATCACATGAACTCGAATCGGTAACTATTCCGTTAGGACAAGTGGCGTTAGTTAAATCTGAGAATGATAAATTAAACAAACCNAAACTTCCTTCTAGTGATGCATTTGTAAAATCAGAATTAATGATGAAATTTGGTCCCANGCTATTGAAAATTATTGTATTCGAAAGATTAGAATTTTTAAAATTGACATTATCTAAATTTGTATCAGCGAATAGTGAATTAGTTAATGTGGAATTAGATAAATTTGCACCACTTAAGTTTGTACCTGAAAAATCAACTCCGCTTAAATCTCTATTGCTTAAATCCGCATTTTGTAAATCTAAATTAGATAAGTCTACCTCCATTGATTCGCTGTAAGAATCTAATAAGAATTGTAGTTGCTCAAAACCAAACTCGGGTGCTGAGTCATTTTCAGTTTCCTCATTCATACCTGATATCTCAAACTCTATGTCTGTCCAGGTAAATGTTAAATTTTCTGATCTTGGATCATTCGATGATAANAATTCATCGCCACGATCATCGCCACCTTTTCTTCCTGAGCCCCATATATCCAAAATATAAGCCGCTGATTCGCCTGCAGAGAAAGTTAAACCTTCATACGATTCTAAAGCAGTATCAATATTTTCACCTGGGATTGATTGCTCTGTCCAATCTAGAACGTCTCTAGTTCCGTTAAGAAGTACCCATGTTTGAAAAGAGTCCCCGTCTTCTGTTTCTAAAGCNATAGAAGTAATTGTAGTTGCACTAATCAGTAATTCTTCTCCATATACCTCATTAAGTATATTCTCAATTTCTGAAAAATTAGATGGTTGTTCTGTGGTAATTTGTAAATCAGAACCAACTGTCGCAGATGCGGTGTATTCGTCGACTAAAGTCCCTGTATATCCTTGTACAGCTGCTAAAGTTACTATTGACAGTGTAAGCAACATAATAACAGATAATCTATTGATTGATTCTGTTGAACCTGAGCCTTTTAATCCGCGTTTGACGTCTTTTAATAGTGGTGTTTTACCCAAGAATAATTGCATAATTCTCGGCCCTTTTGCTCCAATTCTACCTAAAAGTAATGCGCCGCCAATCCATAATAAAAATGGCCCAAACAATCCAAGTAACCCTTCAATAAACCAATTTGAATTCAGTCCATCTTCGGAGCCATTCATTTCTAACCAAGTATCTGTTGCAGCNATTGCCCCAATTATGAACATTAACCAATGTAACCATCTTTTTGGTTTACTAACTTCTCTAACCTTTTTCACTCCTTCCTCGATTTCTAGTTCTATGAATTCCTTAGAACGACTTCGGCCGAAAAGTAGAGCTAAACCGAGTGTGGCCGCAGCAGTAATAATTGTTGAACCCAAGCCTAAAACGGGATTTACTTCAACATTTTCTAAACTTTCAAAAGCCATAAATCCTACACTAGAAAGAACTAATGGAACTACTGCAATTGCTAGGATATATCCTGCAATCCATGCAAAGGTGGACATCACAGCTAACTCAAGTAAAACCATACTTTGTAACCCATTTGATGTTGCTCCAATTACTCTATGGATTGCAATTTCTTTCCGCCTTTGTTCTAAAGATAATACTAAACCATAAATTAAAACTGATAGAGATAAAATAACAATTGGAATCATAATAATATAATCAAATGCTTGTACTAGCCCAAGGAATATCTCTAGAAATGTAATTGTACCTCCAATAATATCAAAATAAAATAATTCAATATTCTCTGAGGTGTAATTTTTACTTTCAATTTCTACTCCTAAATCTTCAACCCATTCTGATGCTGCATCAGTAGATGATGTTGGGAGTAATGCTCTATCAATAGTTACTCCTAAATACATATGATCATTATCAATTAATTTTTGTCTATCTAATTCATCTAAAGCTGTCCAAGTAGTAAAAATTGGATTCGGTGCAAGTGTTGGATTTCCAAAAGGCCACGGTTCATAGATTCCCATAATTGTTAAATTTGTTAAAGTCATATTCATTCTACAATATGCATATCCATTATCGCCAACGTCAATGGTTCCTTCACAGTCCCAGTCAGTAGAATCTTCGAATCCCCCTCCTGCTTTTCTGTCTATTACATATGCAAATGATAGTTCATCTAATTTATCTCCAACATTTGCTTGAGCTTCAGATGCAATATTTGAGGGTAAAAAGACACCTCTGCCGTCCTCGACTTCTTGGGATGTAGACCAATTTCCTAATCCAAAAATTATCTGCTCTCCCAAACGTTCAGCAAGTTCCCCGTCAAATGCTTGTGGACCAAGTAATCTTATACCCCTCATAGATGAAATTGGAGGACCAGCGTTTTGTAATTCGGGATATTCAAATGAAACATTATTCCATAACTCATTGGTTGAAGAGGAAATGGCACGCATTTCTAATGGTTGTGCAACCACAAAATCTTCATTAAAAAATCCATTACCATGAATTCCTTGTCTACCTAAAATCACCGTGCAGTCTGTAATCTCGACTTTTAGTGTTAATTCTTCACATGTTTCCATTAAAGTTGTAGTATTATTCGACCACCCATCTGATTCAGCTGTTGGAGCTTTTTTAAATTCAATTTTTGCATCAAATGGTTCTGTTTCTAAGGATTCGGCAAGAAAAAGTTGTGAAAGTCCCACACCATATGCCAAGACGGTAGTGATTACAAGACTAGCTAAAAACACACCTGCTATTACTGCCAATCCTCGTTCTCTACCTCTCCACGCTCCTAATGTTGCAATTCTAAAATTACTCGGTAAATCTCGAACTTTGCGCTTCATTCTTGTAAAGAATTGTTCTTCAGTCATTCTTCTTCACCCTCCTCAAGTCCCCAAGCACTTCGAATATCAGAAGCTGCTGTCTTTCCGTCTTTGAGAAGTAACATTCTATCTGCCTTGCTAGCTAATTCAGGATCGTGAGTGACCATTAATATTGAAATCGGGTCATCTTCAGTGTGACAAAGATCCTTGAAAATCTGTAATACATCTTTGCCCGTAGAAATGTCAAGATTACCAGTCGGTTCGTCTGCCAAGAGTAGTGGCCTTTCTCCCGCTATTGCTCTAGCAATCGCAACTCTTTGCTGTTGACCTCCTGACAATTGCTCGGGAATATGGGTCATTCTATCTCCAAGGCCAACCCTTACTAATGCCTTTTTGGCTTTTTTTTCCGCTTCTGAACTTGGCATACCTGAAATCTCAAGTGCCATTGTAACGTTATCTAGGGCTGAAAGATGTTCCAATAAATGAAAGTCTTGAAAAATCCATCCTACTTTATGCCTACGAACATCTACAACTGCTGATGGTCCCTTTAGGCCATAATCCCTTTCTTCTAATCTTATATTCCCTTTTTCTGCGGCAAGTAAACCCCCAATTATATTCAATAATGTTGATTTCCCGCAGCCGGAAGGACCCATAAGTGCTACAAGTTCTCCCTTCTTCATTTCGAGATCAATTCCTTTCAAAACCTCTACGCGATTAGCGCCTGTTCCAAAGCCACGATGAAGTCCATTAATCTCTAACATTCGTCATAGCCAACTAATTTGTCTTTTTATATCTTGTATTAATTTGGCATACAAATGGAGCACAGGCTGGGATTTGAACCCAGGTAAGAGGATTTGCAATCCCCGACATAGCCGCTCTGACACCCGTGCTTCAGATTAAGCCTGATTATTCATAATATTTCAAATCGTTTGCATTAAGATAATCAGCACCTTCAAGGGCTTAGTTCGCACAGAAGTAATTCAAGGAGAAATCTTAATGCCATCCATTAACAAAAATATTGATAATGTTGGTGTGGGATTTGCATCCTTTTTTACTCCTCCTCCTCCTGATGTAATTCGGTTTACTGTTGGTCAACCTGATTTTGTAACTCCTGAAGTTATTCGTAATGAAGCAATTAAATCATTAGAGAATGGTGAAACATTCTACACTAGGCAACCTGGTTCCGAAAGTCTTTGTGAATCTGTTGCAACCTATTTGAAAAATAGCTTTAATATTAACACTTCAATGGATAGAATCCTAATAGCGCCTGGATGCAAACAAACTATTCTTTATTCACTTATGGGTTTAGGAAATCCAGGAGAAGAAGTCATGCTTCTTTCTCCTTCTTGGGCTACTTATGATGCTCAAATTAAATTATTGGGGATGACTCCGATTCATGTCCCAGTTAAAAGAGACAATTATCATCCAGATTTTGAAGCAATGGAGGCTGCTGTTTCAGATAAAACTACAATGATTTTGATTAACTCTCCTAACAACCCGACTGGTGCAGTATATACTCCTGATGAACTTGAAAGAATTATCAAATTCGCCGAAAAAAATGATTTGTGGATTTTATCTGATGAAATCTACGCTACTATGACTTGGGTCGATTGGCCTCATATCTCTCCATCTACTTTACCTGGTGGATTTGAAAGAACTATTGTAATTGGCGGTTGGTCTAAATCATGGGCTATGACCGGATGGAGATTAGGATTTGTTACTGGTCCGGAAAATGCAATGAATGCTTTGTTCAAATGTCATGCGAATGCAGCAACACATGTTCCTACTTTCTTGATGCCTGCAGCAGAATTAGCACTTTCTTGTCACGATGAAGTAGCTACAATGACCGATGCATTTAGAAAAAGAAGAGAAAAAGTAATGGAAGAATTAACTGGCATTAAAGGCATTAATGTTCCTACCCCTGAAGGTGCATTTTATGTTTTAATGGATGTTACAAAAACGGGTATGGATGATATGACTTTTGCAAAAAGGGCCCTTGAAGAAGCACGCGTTCATTTGATTCCCGGTTCATTGATGGAAAAGGGTGAAGGGTTGGTTAGGATTTCTTATGCCACTAGTATTGAAAATATTGAAGAAGGTTGTAAAAGATTGAAAAACTGGCTAAATAATCTATAATTTTCAGGTAAGTCTGTATAATGTACCATGTGCATATTCTGCAAAATATAAATCCCCATTAGGATGAAATTTTAACGGTAATGGAGTGGCTAATTCCTCTACCACTACGGTAATTTCAACTTCCCATCCTTGAGAATAAGATGAGTTTTGAATTAAATCTATTCTAATTATTTCTTTACCAACTGGGATGATAGTATTCCATGATCCAAAAACTGTGGCATATAGCGTATATTCCCCACCTGGTAAAGTTGAATTTTTGGGTCTAAGATCTATTCCATTAACAGAAGAGTGGGGTGTATGAGTTCCAATTGGAGAAATACTACCAGGAGGATTTGGATTTTCTTCTGTTACATTTGGCCAACCATAAAACCCTCCATATTCAAGTAAATTTATTTCTTCTGGGGGATAAGATTCTCCACTCCAATCATGTCCATTATCAGTAAAAATATAACCAATTTCTGGAACCCAAACTCCATCAAATGAGTTTCTTACTCCCGTAGCAATAACAGTATAATTATCAGTGAGAATATCAATTTCAATTATTGTAGCACTTCTTTCGTCGTCCTCAACACAAACATTACATGTTGATCCAGAGTGCCAAAATAAAGTATTATTCGGTCCCTCACTAATTGCATTTTGTTGATGATTTCCTGTCGCAACTCCTTCAACAATTGTTTCTAATTCTCCAAATTTCCATTCTAGTGGTGTATCTCCTTCTATAATCTTCCAATAATTCAGAGATCCTGCTTGACTGACAAATATCTTCTTAACGCTACTTTCTGAATCCTCCCATAATAACACTCCATGAGGATTATTCAAATTTGAGATGATTGTTTGTGGTTCTGAAAATATTCCATCGGATAATTCTAATGCTAATATGGACTGGGAATTCGTATCGCAAACTAATAACCATTCTTCTGAAGCCCAAAATATGCATGTTGGTGTTCCTAATCCACTGGCAACTTCTTCAATTTGAATTTCGTCATCAATAACTGATGGTTCCGGTTTAAAAATATACGGGGATACTTCTCTAAGTATTCCTAAAATAAAAATTAAAATTATTATCAAGGCGCCTATTTTTATTAAATTTTTAGATTGAATATCATCACCTCTTGAAAGGAGTGGAATAATTGAATAAATTTTCTGAAATCCTTAATAATTGATTGTATTTTGAAGTTCTATCACTTCTTGCTGGTGCTCCCGTTTTAATTTGTCCAGCATTGCTTCCAACTGCTAAATCAGCAATAATTGTATCTGAAGTTTCCCCCGAACGGTGAGAAATAATTGTCGAAAATTTAGAATCCCAGGCTAACTTTAGTGTTTCAAATGTTTCACTAACCGTTCCTACTTGATTTAATTTGACTAATATTGAATTCGAAGATGAAGTGTCTATTCCTTTTTGTAATCTTTTAACTTGTGTAACATACAAATCATCTCCAACAATTTGGCAATCTTTCCCAATCTTTTTTGTTAATAAATTCCAAGAATCCCAATCATCTTCATCAAAAGGATCTTCAATACTCAATAATGGATACTCNTCTNCCCATCCACTATAAATTTCACCTAATTCTTCCCCGGATATTTTCTTTTGATCAAAATTATATTTTCCGTCTGTATAAAATTCTGTTGCTGCCACATCTAAAGCAATCCCAATTTCATCTGTACTATATCCTGCACCTTCTATAGCACGCACCATATATTGTAATCCGTGTTCATTTGTAGGTAAATTAGGTGCAAATCCACCTTCATCTCCTATTCCTGAAAGTAATCCGTCTTTCTTTAATTCTGATTTTAATGAATGATAACATTCTGTTCCTGCTCTAAGTGCTGATTTATAATTATCAAAACCGTGGGGGATTACCATAAATTCCTGAATGTCTACATCACTAGATGCATGTGCTCCACCATTCAAAATATTCATCATTGGTACTGGAATACTTGGTTTTGTATCCATTATGTAACTTATATGCTCCCAACAATCAATTTCTCCTAATACAGCAGATGCTTTCAAACAAGACATGCTTACTCCTAACATCGCATTTGCTCCTAATTTTGATTTGTTCTTTGTACCATCTAATTCCAACAATATTTCATCTACGAGTTCTTGTGAATATGGTGATGAAAGATCCAAACCAATTAATTTAGGACTGATGATTTCATTTACATTTTCTACGGCTTTTTCAACACCTTTACCATTCCATTTATTGCCGCCATCTCGTAATTCTATTGCTTCATATGCTCCTGTAGATGCTCCACTCGGTACTGCAGCCCTAGAAACCATAATTCCTTCAACAAAGCAATCGACCTCTACAGTAGGGTTCCCCCTACTATCAAGTATTGTTCTAGCAAATAATTTAGTTAATTCCACAATTCTCAAACCTTTCTTATTCCATTACGCCTATAGTTTATTCACTAGATTCACTAATTTCTAAATTATCCTCTTCTGTTGAAAAATAATAGTAGAAAAATAATACTGAAAATGCTGTAGACATATGCCATAATGAATGGTATTGGAAAAGAGACTCTGGCACACAATGCTCAACTGTTTTATCCATTCTCCAAACTATATTACCAATAATGTAGGTTGTTATCCCTCCAATTAGAAAGGGGAAGGGTCTTCTGACTATTTTTTCCCCTGGATAATAATATAGTAAAAATGCTATAATCAAAAATAAGAGTGTTAATATTAATAACAACATTTGTGGAGGTTCTACAGTCAAAGTAAATAATGCAATTAAAGGTAAAGAAATCATGATAAATAAATTATTTTTAGTGATGTTTTTAGATTCTAAAATTATCCAAGTACCTATGTATAATGCCCAAAAATAATCTCTAGTAATATGTTTTAATTTCAAATTTTTCGAGTCTGATTCTGTAGCTATTAATGCATCTATACCTGAATAATCATTGATTAATACCATATTTGTTAAAGACCCTACAGCATCTATCAATACTGTAAAAATGAATACAATTGAAAAGAAGCTCAATAACTTATTTTCTGACCAAGAATAACTTCTGAATAAATTATAAAATACTGGGAATGAGATGAAAAATAACATACCTGACCAATCCAAAATACCTCCTATTGCTGTATTTGATCCGTGCATTGCAAAACTTCCTAAACCAATGTATATCGATCCCGTAGCATATAAAATCGGTGCTATATTACGGCTAGTCATAGGGTTTTTGCCTTTTTTGGGAAAGTCATCCATAATGTACAAAATGTACAATCCAACNAAAACATAGGATAGGCTTGATAATGAATTCATTGGTTCTTTTAGTAATCCTGTTCTTTTNCCCTCACAAAACCCATCCTTTTCAATTGCTGGTTCAACACCATTCCAAATAAAAAGCCCTAAAATAAAAAATAATAAGATAAATATAAACGTAGATANAAGGGCGATTTTAAATTCTTTTTTTGATTCTAAATTTATCATATTTACACCAACTAAATTTCAGGTTTTTGAAAAATACCATGATAATAACCTAACGTACCGTTTTGAAATGCATCATAAACAGGAGTTCCTTTAACTCCTGCGAATGTTTCGAAACTACGTCTAATAAATTTACCAGTGCCCTTCTTAATCATAGTCTCTTTTTCTTCATTGATTTGGTCTAGTGCAGTAATTACCTGTTTTGTAATTTCTTCATCTTTAATGGATTTGAAACCTGCAGATGAAAAAGCTTTATACACTTGATTTAATCCTTTTTTATCTCTAAAATCAGTCCAAGCAAATTTTCCTCCTGGTTTTAAAACACGAAATGCTTCCCTACCAAAAGCATCCATATTACTATAGCAATGACTGGATTCAACATTGTATACTACATCAAATGAATTATCCTCAAAATTCATTTTCATTGCATTTCCTTCAGAAAATTTAAGATTTGTGATATTTGAGAACTTACGTGAACACATCTTAGCTGCTTGTGGTGAATAATCTATTGCTGTAAGCATTTTCGGTTTGTATGTTCTAGCAATCCAACTGGCTCCGCCCCCCCTACCTGAGCCTACTTCCAATACTTGTTTTTCACTCAGATCTAGTTCTCTGATGTTCATATTGTATAGTTGAATAAATAATCTTGATTTTTCATCTTCTTCTGATAAAGTTAGTGACTTGTCGTCTACAAAACCATAATTCATGAAATTCAAAGTACCCCATGCGTCTCTTTTTGCTAATCTTTGATACCACCACCTCCACATTCTATCACCTACACTGCCAGGTAGAAGTTTCAGCATCGTAGCAAAAATACGTGCGGGAATTCCAAGGCGCACCATCACACCTTCCATTTTACTGAACATCCGATACTTTTTGTACGATTAACAAGTAGGGTTTCATTAGAAATTAATGCATTAATTGCATCTAATAATTCAGTAGTTGTTGCGTGCATTGGATTTTTAGGAGAATCGTCCATCCTTCCTCTATATACAACAATCTTATTGGAATCTAATAAATAGAATTCTGGGGTTCTTTCGGCTCCCCATTCTTTCGCTACATGTTGAGTTTCGTCATGCAGATAGGGATATGGCATTCCTCTTGCCACTCTTTTTTGCATTGCTTCAAATGAGTCATCTGGATATTTTATAGCATCATTAGAGTTAATTCCTGCAAAACCAATATTATTTTGTAAAGAAAAATTTGCTATATTATTGATACGTTCTATCGAACCAACAACATAGGGGCAATGGTTGCATTCAAAAACAATTATTGCTCCTTTNTCTCCCATTATTTGATCAAGTGAAGTGTACACTAAATTCTCATTACTATTTGCATTTTTTAAATTAAATTCGGGAGCCTTATCTCCTGGTTCAAGACCACTCATGTACTGGCCAAAAAATACTTACAAATATGATTTGTGTATTTTAATTATTTAGATTGTATTGTAATTTGGGATTCGCAATGACTCAGGCGTTGTCTTGCAACATCGTTATCCGAATCAATATCTAAAACCTGTCTCCATAACGGTGCTGCTTTTTTCCATCGTTCTGCTGAATGATGAATAGATGCAAGATGTAAACGCGCATCTATGTGGTCTGGATCTACTTTTATTGTAGTTTCAAAATCTTGAATTGCAGCATCTTCCTCTCCCCATTCCAGATATAATAATCCTCTATTGTGCCAAGCAGATGAGAATTTTGGATCTAATCTAATTGCCTTATTGAGTGGTGCTTCTGCTTGGTCTGGTATTCCTAAAGCAATATTACAAGCCGCTAATTGTGTTAATGCATGAGGATGATTTCCATTTAATTCTAAAATTTCAGTCCACAACTGCTTTGCNGATTCCCAATTTGTAACTAACATTAAGGCATCTGCCATTCTACATTTTGCAAGTGTTAATTCTGGTGCTTGTTCAAGTAATATGCGGCAATCGTCTAATGCACTATCATGTAACCCAAGTGCTAAACTTGTAGCTATACGATTTAATCTTGCTCTTACATGTAATGGATCATGCCTTTCTAATACATCATCAAAGTGATTTCTAGCTGAGATAAAATTACCATTCATACAATCTAAGTTACCCCTTAAGTATGCAATTAATGCGGTATCTTCTAATCCAACAGCTGCCGCTTCAATCAGTTGATTTGCTTCAACTAAATCTCCGATGTCTAATGCTAATAATGCAGATTCCGCATATACAATTGATTCNCCGTCAAGAAGTCTTGATGCTCGATCTAATGCTTCCTTTGCAATTTCAAAATTTTTCAATAATCTTTCACATCTGGCTATTCCTAACCAAGCAATACCTAATTCCCTATCCAATTCTATTGCCNTTTCGAATGATTGTTTTGCAATTGTAATATGTAGTTCATCTGTTTCACCTGTTCCATCTCTTTGCATATCCGCGTACACTAATTGAATTCTAGCCCTTGCTACATGAATTTTTGAAGTCTGTATTGTAGCTTCATTAAGTAATTTTTCAGCAAGTTCTAGTTCACCACTCTCTCTAAGTAAATTAGCAATATGCGCCCTCAATTCATCATTATCAGGATTTGANTCTAAAGCCGATTGAAGTGTTTCACTAGCACTAATTTCTCCCTCTTCTAATGCGACTAAATCTGCTTTGAGAAGTATTAATTCTGTACCTCCAGCATTCAAAGCCACTGCGTGTCGAGCCGCTCTAAGTGCATCTTCTTGGTACAATGCGTTATCTGCCAATAAATTTGCTTTAAGCGCCCAAGCCTCTCCAAATTGTCTGTGTATTTTTATAGCCTCTTCAATCGAAAGGAGTGCGTCATCAAATTCAGAAAGTTTTACATGCATTTTTGCCTTCAAAAACCAATCTTCGGCTCTATCTGGTTCTTTTTCAAGCATTTTTTCTAATCTTTCAATTGTTTCCTGTGGAGAACCTGAACGACTCCTTAAGCCTGAAAGTAGACTTTGATCTGCAGGCGTATCCTTTCCCATCGCTTCCAATCTTAACATATCTCTTTCAGCTCTTTCTTCATCAACTCCACTTTGAATTACGAGTGATGCATGAGATCTTAATAAGTCCGAATTATCTGGATCATGTTCTATCATTTTTTCAATCCAATCTAATTGTAATTCTAAATTTCCTTCTTGTTTGGCTAAATGAGATAGTGAGCTTAAACTGACTGTATGACCCGGTGTATTCTCAATAGCTGATTGATAACATGAGTGGGCCCAATCTAAATGGCCGCAGCGGTATAGTAATTCTCCTAATTTCGCAAACTCCAATGAATTAAGTCCCAATGAAGATGCTTCTATGTTCAAATTTTCCAATAATGAAAAAAGTCTGTCTGTTAAATTTAGTGCTCCGGGTTGAAGTGACTGGGGTTCCTTTCCTAAATCGCCATCTATTTCGACACTTTTCAGTAACATTCTCATGGCTGAATGTAATTCTTTAGCATTGGTTGCTGCTGTATTTGAATCGCTTAAACCTGCATCGATTTGTGTTTCTATCTTTTTCAATACTGTATGAATTGCTATTGCGCCTTGATTTTCTGGATTCGTTTGTAATATTGCTTCAGAAGATAAATTCATCAACTCAATCGAAGATTCCATCCTAGAAAGTCCTGAACGCATTTCTGCTCTATCTGCAGCAAGGTCAATTTGTAACAATCGAATTCTTGTTTCGTTACGTAACATCCACCAAATTACAGTACCCGAAAGTGCCCCCAAAAGCAAAATTAATGTCAACAATAGATAATCCATCGGAACACAGCGGGATTATTACGGTTTTATGGTCTGCGGCTGAAAAGTATACTATAATGCCTGTTTGGAGACTAAATTATAATTTGCAAAATATTAAATTATTTTTTGTCTGATTCTTCCATATATACGCTATCTTGTATATTATGGCCGATTCTATCNACATGAATTTTTACCTGAGAGTCGTCTTTTTCTAAATGGTCTTTACGAATCCTTCCCGCCTCAGAATATAGGCCTGCTTTTTGATATGCTTCTGCAGCTTTTTCCCAATCTCTTGCAATTTCTAAATTTCTGGCTTTTTCTTCCCAATCGACTTTATTTTCATTAGAANTGATGGCTTCTGATGAAGTTGGTTGGGCGATAACCACACTTGGGGGAGAAGGTTGCTTTTGCACTGCTGGTAGTGATGTTGCTTGCATTGGCGAAGGCCGATAAATCGGATTTTGGATTACAAAAATTCGTCTACTTTTTTCTTGGCCCTTGATATAATAACCAATAACTAATAAAAAAATACCCGAACAACAACAAACACCAAATGTTTCATCGGTAAGTTCTCCAGCCGTGATGAATGTTAAGAAAATTAAACCATAACCTAACCAAATCCAAAAATTATTTTTAACTTTATCTTGCAAAAAAATCCCTCTATGAATAACGGCCTTGTAAGTAGTGACCCCTGCTTAACAATTTAATGTGTCGAAATTATGAGTGCGAACAATGTAAATTTGCTAAATTTTAATAAATATCACGAAAATAAACCGTGAATTCTAATTAGGGGCCTGTATTGACATTAACATAGTTAAGGGGGCTTTGTTAAAATGTCTGATTCAATTCGTTCTGAATCCTGGTGGCAGAGTCGTATAGATGAAATAAAATCTCAGGGNTTCGATACTAAAAATATAGTAAATGAATTAGAAAGGAATGTAAGTCAGGCAAGTACAATTATCGAACAATATGAAAAAGATTTTTTGCTTGCTAATACTTTAAAAGACGAAATAAATGATTTGCCAAATCGATTAGAAATTGAGCGTATTTCGTTATTAAACCAGTTAAAACTAATTGAAAATTCTAATGATGTTCAAAACGAGTTGCGTTCTTTAATTAGGAGGCATTTGCCTTGGAAATCCGCTGCAAAAAGTAATAAAATATTATGGGATTCTACAGGAAATGGTGAAAAATTAAATTTAATTGTAAAAAGATTGGATTCACTTGATTCGAGTATGGTGCCGTATATTTCTGAGATCTTATTTCTATTTGAGATTCCAGAAAAATTTGATGAATTAAATAAAAAAATAAATGATATTGAGCANAGACAAAGTGAACGTATTGCAACATTAGACAGNATGGCTTCTCTCTTNTCNGAACATGGCTTTGAAATTCATGGATTTAGTGATTTAAATTTAGAAGAAAGGTTTCATGCATTAGAAGAATTGCAAGTTTTAGATGATAAGCACGTACAACTTGAAAGAAGGATTAATCGTACTATTGGACGCTTTGATGCAAATGCCGCTTCTGACTACAATAGACAAAGATTGCTATTAACAAAAACAAGATCTGAAATTGAATTAAATGCATTAATTGAGCGTATTAATCGGGCTGAAAATGATTTTTTAATTCGATTGGAAAATATCAATAATCAATTTTCAAAATGGATACATGAAGGATTTAAGCTAAATGTACATATTCCTATTTTAGCCGATGAGCTTTTGCAAAGAGAAACGCAAATAGATAATTTTGCACAAAACATTTCAGAATATAAGCAAGTGTGGAATCGTTTAGAATACCAACTATCAATCTGGCCAGAAGAACATGCTGTAACTCAAATTGAATTTGGGACTCTATCTGAGAAAAATGAAATTAAGGATTTTGTAATCGAGTTAGAAAAAAGGAGTGCACTAGTCGAAGAAGAAGTTCGAGCAAATATTACTAGATGGAAAAATAAAGGATTTGAACTAATTGAAATTGAANCTCTTACTCTCAAAAATCCTAGATTAGCACAGAATGAAATGATAAATCTTGGAATAATTTTTGAGAAGACGATTGAGGCAAAAAATGAACTTAATAATTTAGATTTGACTTTTGTTGGAGAAGAAAAAAGAACAAAATGGAATGAGATGATTACAAAAAAGACCCCAGATAAAACTACAATTGACGAATTGTTAAATTGGATTTCAAAGATAAAATTAAGAAATAAAAGGCATAGAAGAATGCTGGAAAATGAATGGTTAAATCTAAACTACACTTCAGAAATAAATACTGAAAATTTAACTTTATTAGAATTTGAAAATTTAATTAAGAACACAGAGGGGGCTTCTCCGTCAGTTAGATATAAATCTGTTAAGAGTCTTAAAGAAAGGCTGGTAATTGAATTAGGTTTGTGGCTTGATANTTTAGAAAATGATAATTGGAATATTGAAGATTTAATTTTACTAAAAAATGAGAATCCTAATGAATTAATGAAGTTGAAAAATGAAATTAATTATGATATCAGCGAATATGAAAGANTGGTGATGAGATTAAAAAATCTCCCCTGGAATAGAAATATTCCTCTTGCTAAAGAAGTTTTATTTAAATTGAAAAAACCTAATTTATTGANAGAAATCAAAAGTTTAATTCCACAATATATGCAAATTTTAGCGGGATCTGATCAAAAACACCATACTACAGAATTTAAATTCGAGCCATGGTTACCCAATAAAAAATCTATATTAATTAATGAGAATGAAGTGATTCCTCCTCCAGAAATAATTATTCAAGAACAGTCCGATATTAAAAATGAAAATATCCCTGTTCCAGAAATAATTGTTGAAGAAAAGTCTGAAATTAAAAAGGAAAGGGAAATAAAATCTAAAAATAAAAAAATTATTCCCTTAGAAGAAAATAGGGAAATAAATGAAATGATTAAAGAAATAAAAACTCAAAAACATCAACCTACTTTAGAAGAATGGGAAAATTATACCCGTTCTCTCACAGAGATCCTTATTCAATTAGGAATTTCAAAAGATTTTGATTTAAGTAATACTACAAATCTGGACTCACTATCTCACTTAAGAAAGACATTAGCTAAATTTGTAGGCATTACTCCTAGAGATTTACGTGTAGATCGTTTATTGAGAATATTGCTAAGAGTTATTCCAATTAATTTACCTGAAAATATATCATTGAATGATTTAGCAAATATTATCGGTGAATTGACCTTATGTGCTAAAAGATTGAATAAATGGACTACAAAAAGACTTGAAAGAAGGCATAATAACTCTACTAAAAAATTACTTAATGATTCCAAGCAGTTAGGAGAGGTCTTAATTCGAATTCCAAGTCCTGGATTTGCAATTCCTCTTGTTAGCGATAATTATGATTTGCCTTCAATAAATAATCTTCAAGAGTTAAAAAATGAAATAAATAATCTCAAGAAATATATATTATAATTATTTTAATTCGTCAAGAAGTTGATTCTTGTCTTCTTCTGAGACGGATTCTAAATCTGTGACCCGCGGTGGCGGTGGAATATCGGAAAAATCTACTGGAGGCGGTGGGGGTATCTCAGAAAAATCTGAGCTTGTTATCGGTGGATCCATTACAGAGGGATTGACTAATGGAGGGCCTGCTGGAATTGAGGGAGGATGAATTGGATTTAATCTCATTGGAGCGGGCGTAGGAGGAGGGCNGGTTGGAGCAGCAGTAGGTGGAGGACTCGTTGGAGCAGCAGTAGGTGGAGGNCTNGTTGGAGCAGCAGTAGGTGGAGGGCTAGTTGGAGCAGCAGTAGGTGGAGGNCTNGTTGGAGCAGCAGTAGGTGGAGGGCTAG
>NZRR01000045.1 GCA_002696315.1 Methanobacteriota archaeon
TGCTAGAGGTGTATGTTCTTTGAACCACCTAAAACGTCCGTCTTCACCCTCGATTCTAATATCTACTTGAGCCATTCTAGGTTCTGAAAGTAATAACTTCAAAGAAGGTACATCTATTGAAACATAACCTTCTGGAACTTTGGCTCTAGCAGCAATTTCATCCTCTAGCTGTCTTCTTTTAGCACCATCCTGTGCAATTTCAAGTAGTGATTCTGTCTGATTCTCGTCTAAATCTTGTTTCCTTCTAGTCATTGCGACTTTGAACATCTGACGATATTTTATTCTACGAATTATATCTTGCTGATAACCTCCTTGCTCATTCAATAATTGCCATATTTCTGCATCTACCATTTTTTGCATATCTAGTGGATCACTAGCATCTTCAGGCATTCTCTCTACTGCATGAGAGAGCATAACCTCGGTAATTCTTGTAACCCTGTGAAAATAAACTGCACTGTACATTAGCGCTCTAGCGGTTAACATTCCTTCTAATGCAGAGAGTCCACCTTCACCAATGGCTACATCTCCCGCATGTTTTTTCAAACAATGAATTAATCTATGGTGATCAATTATTCCATGTTTGACTCCAGTAAAATGTGCATCACGTAACAAATAATCTATCTGGTCACAATCTACAGGACCATGTACTAAATGCCCCATTGTAACATCATCTGAACCAAAGAAACCGTCTCCTTTATTCCAGAATAAACTTCTTTCACTACCTTGTGCATCTGGACCCCTGATTAGATTTGCAACATCTTTAGGGTTCAATTCATGACTCTCTAAAATTTCAGGTACAGATTTTCTTTCCGGAAAAATTGAGGATTCTCCTTCTCTTAAGATATCATAATCTCCAGTAATAATTCCTTCTGTTACTGACATGTGGTCCATTCCACCTCTTTCATGAAGAATATGTTCTAATGTATGAGAATAAGGTCCATGACCTACATCATGTAACATGCCTGCAACTTGAACCATTGATTTTTCATAATCGTCAAGCCCAACAGAATCTGACATTAATCCTCCAACGTGACTTACACCCAAGCTATGTTCAAATCTGGTATGATGTGCTCCTGGAAAAACCAAATGCGCAAGTCCTAATTGCTTAATATGTGATAATTTATTAAATTCGGGAGTTGAAAGAAGTTCTCTACGAGAGCCATCAATAGTAAAAGAACCATGTATTGTATCATTAACTACCTTGCTTTTCACGTCATCCACCAGACTACCCGAAACGCTTGGCCCTCATAAAGAACCTCATAAATTTACTAAGATTTGTAAATATTACACATCAAATTATTATTAACTTCATTTTTTGGCATATTAATGCCAAATGAATCTTGTAAAATTATTGCGATTACTGGAGGAAGTGGAGCTGGAAAAACAACACTTGCTAAAAAAATCTCAAAAATTTTAGGAGTTAATAAATGTGTAATAATTAGTCAAGATAATTACTATTTTGATTTAAGTGAAAAATTTGATTTTGATGGGGGTGCAATTAACTTTGATCATCCAGAAATGCTGGAATTAAAATTAATGGCATCGGATTTAAAAAAATTAAAACAAGGAAAAACAGTAAATATTCCATGTTATGATTTTTCTACTCATTCAAGAATGAAGGAAACAAAAAAAATCATTCCAACTGAAATTATTCTTGTAGATGGTATACTCATTTTAAATTCAAAAGAACTTGAGGAATTATTTGATTTTAAGATTTTTATTGATATTCCAGATGACATAAGATTTGAAAGGAGAATGAATAGAGATATCAATGAAAGGAAGAGAACTAAAGAAGGCATACTTAATCAATGGGAAAATCAAGTTTTACCGATGCACAAAAAATTTGTTGAATGTACGATAGATTCTGTGGATCTCGTTATTTCAAAAGAAAATGATTTAGATAAATTTGCAAATAAAATAATTACTGAAATTGAAAGGTTATGATTATTACTTCCTCATTTCAATTTCGTCCCATCCTCCACCTGCAAATTCATCTGATTCAAAAGCAGCATTAATTTTTATTTCTTCTGAAATATCTTTTCTTAATTTCTTCCTATTTGATGTATCCTTATATTGTCTGAAAAAGAGTAGTAATAATATCACTGAAAATAATGCAATTACTCCCATAATAATTTCATCAAACTGAATCTCAGAAGCTAATTCTGAATTTTGATTATTATTATTCTGACACATACAACCATCAACTATTCCATCATCATCTGAATCTGGACTTACAATGATTCCATCAGATTGGTCTGGACAAATGCATTGACCGACTAAAGTATCTTCTTGATTCTCAATTGTATTATTTTGATTATTGGTAATCACTGAGTCTTCATCTTCTTCTATACAAAGAGTACCATATTCCCATTTATTCGGGTCATCTGGACACTCATCTGCAAGGTCAGCATATCCATCACCATCTGAATCAGGACAGCCAGCCACTCCTTCGCTGGACGTACCAAAAACCTGAATACAATCATCAAAAATGTCTGAATAACCATCACCATCACTATCAACACAGCCTAATTTATCTAGATATGAAGTACCATAAGTTAACACGCAATCATCAGAATCCACTCCATTTTCATTATCTCCATATCCGTCATTATCTGTATCTGACCATTGTGTCTTTTCATTTGGAAAAGCATCTAAAATATCTCCATAACCATCATTATCGGTATCTAAACAACCTAATAATCCTAATTCATTACTTGTACCTGAAACATTGACACAATCATCTGCGTCAATTCCATCTGGATTATCACCATAACCATCTCCATCTGAATCATCCCATTGACTTGGTTCTCGTGGAAATTTATCAGCAAAATCAGCAACACCATCTCCGTCTGAATCTAGACAACCAAGATACATTTCCATTTGAGATAATCCGTAATCATCTGGACATTTATCCGCATCAACGCCATCTGGATTATCTCCAAATCCATCTCCATCTCGATCTTCCCATTGGGTTGGGTTATAGGGAAGTTCATCATTTAAATCTGAATAACCGTCACCATCTGAATCATAACAACCTGTTCTATCTATCCAAGAAGTCCCATATTCTTGGGGACAATCATCAGAATTATTCGCAGGTGGCGGATTATCACCATAACCATCATTGTCTCTGTCATTCCATTGTTCGGGGTTATTTGGGAAATCATCGGCAACATCCCACCAACCGTCACCATCTGAATCTGGACAGCCAAAATATTCTTGTGTTGAATTACCAAATTCTTCTGGACACCAATCAGGATTATTCCCATCTAAATTATCTCCATATCCATCTCCATCTGTATCATTCCATTGGGATGCATCAGAGGGAAATTTGTCTGGGTCTATTCCATTTGCATTGTCTCCATATCCGTCTCCATCTGTATCATTCCATTGTGTAGGATTTTGAGGGAATATATCAGGATTATTTCCACCTAAATTATCTCCATATCCGTCTCTATCCAAATCTTCCCATTGTGTTGAATCGGTCGGAAAAGCGTCTGCACCGTCTGAAACGTTCCAGTTCGCATCTTCATCTGAGAATCCATCTCCATCAATATCAACACAACCATTTCTATCTTCTGTTGAATTACCAAAAATGTCAATACAATCATCATGATTATTTGCAGGTGGTGGATTATCTCCAAAACCATCACCATCAGAATCTTCCCATTGATCACCATCTACAGGAAATGCATCAACCTGCCCATTTCCACGATCTATTGTAGGCCATCCATCATTATCTGGGTCATCGTCACCCTCCCAAAAACTCAATCTTACATCTTCATATCCATGAACTGCGACAAAATCAATTCCATTGGGACTCCATGCAATATCATACACGGAGGGGTCAGGGGTAGATTCATCTCCAGCATTTCCTGACATTATATCTACGATTGAACCTGTTGCCGCATTGAAAACTTTAACAGAATCACCATCATTTCCGTACCAAAAACCTGCTGCTGCAACCTGTCTTCCATCTGGACTAAATTCTACATCAAGACAACTAGTTGAGAGTTGTTCTTCCCAAACTTTACTCCATGTAGAAGTTTCAAACATGTAAACTGAATGCCCGATTGTTGTAGATTGATATTGATCACAAGCTACTAAATAATTACCATCTGGTGACCAAGATAACCCATTTACTCTAGGAAATTGTGAACTTGTAATTACTAAGGGATTTAAAATCTGATTAAATCCATTATTTGGATCCAGTAAAAATACCTCTCCTGCGCCTCCAAGGGCTAAAATACTACCATCGGGACTCCATTCAATAGAATCATAATTATCATCTTTTGTAGATGGATCGAATCTTCCAATTTCACTCCAATCTGTAGTATCCAATATTACTAAACCGCCATCATTTGAATCTGAGTTGTCTTCTCGACCAACTGTAACTGCGACCATATTCGAATTTGGACTATATTCAATATCTGAAATTAAATCATTTGTAGTTCCAAAATCAGTGGTTAATGATTCTTCAATTGTAATTAAACTAGTTGAGTCAATATTTGATACGTCGTAAACAAAAATTTGTTCATATTGATTTCCTGCAAGTATTTTATTTCCGTCTGGACTCCATTCAACTTCATATATGGGCCTATCTTCTTCTTCTACAGTAGTTAAAACCAAATCTCTAGAAGTAGTTTCAAAAATAGATAATGTTCCTGAATCGTCTCCAACTACAACATATTTACCATCAGGAGAAAAATCTACTGATTCAATATCACCATCATCCGAATCCCAATCAATTACTTCTACTTCCTCAAAATCACCTTGTGGAGCGGTCCAAAAATCATTGTAATCACTAGTTCCATCCCCATCTCTATCTGGGCAACCGTCCCTATCAACAGTACTATTTCCATTAGAATATGGGCAGTCATCACTTATGTCTAAAATGCCATCACCATCTGAATCATTGGCGTTAACTGTGACAAGAAAACATGAAAGAAATAAAATAGAAACTAACAGAATGATTCTACGTATCGCTACTTCTCCCATAATACCCCTGTGAACTCTGAAAATACTAATAGTATATTATCGATTGTCTGTCACGAGCAATGAATTAATTATTATAGTTTCATAATCTAAAATCTATAATTAAGATGTCAACTTTATTCACAGTGATGCTATGCCAAAGGTATGAGCGGCTTACCTAATATGTGGGGAGAAGGTTGGAATCCCCCTAAACCGCTTGATTTGGTAATCAATATTAATTCTAAGGTTGCAAAAATAGAGGTTTTAAGATATATTCTAGAAAGACATAATGGATACTTAAATTTAGTTTCTTCTGCATGGGATAAAATTATGTCAAAAAATAAGTCTTCAGCATTTAATGGTGATTCTTGGCATAAATTTTCAAATGAATTAGTAGAATTATGTTCTAAATTAATTAAGAAACGGATAGATTCATTAGAAATTGACGAAATTGAAGATCTGGAAATAATTCCTAGAAGGAAAACCAATTTACACTTGGAACGAATTTCAAAAAGATTTGAAATTGATTTACACCTAATAATGAGAAGAATTGCTCATTATCATACAATTTCTGTAGATTTAAGAAAAGAATGGCATAGATTAATGATTAGAACTCGTTTTACTGATGAGCATCTAAAATCATTATTCATGGAAGGTTTAGAAACTCCTGATGGTGGAAAATTTGGAGGGAAAGGTTTTCGATCTACATGGCAAGAAACTGTTATCTCAGTGGCTTCAGCACTGAATAAAAAAGAAGGGGATCGTGTTGCACCAATGATAAGAGATATGGGATTATCTCTTGCTATGGGAGATACTCCACTAAATGTAATGGCTGCACAAATGGGGAAAGTTGGCTCTCCGATGGATGGGGGACAAAATTATGCTGGTGGTAGAGATTTACATATCGGAGCATGGGAATTAGGAGTTTTGCCCCCAACTGCACCATTACCAATTGCTTCAGCAACAATAACAGGGTTAGCATTAGCATCTAAACAACTGAATGAAAATAGATTCCATGTTGCCTTAATCGGAGAAGGTGCTTCATCCAGTGGTGAATGGTGGGAAGCCGTTAATTTCGCTGGAATCAGAGGATTACCAATCTCATACGTTCTACAAAATAATCAAATCGCATTAGATACATTCTCCACCAATCAATCTGCTGCTGAAATTTGGGCGGATAAGGCTGTCGCAATGGGAATTCCTTGTTGGACTATTGACGGATCAGATCCTGCGGCATATTTTTCATCAATTGCAACTGCTAGAGAGTTTGCATTAACTGGTGGAGGAGCTACTTTGATTCATGTTGAAACTATGAGGGGTTGTGGACATGCTCATCATCATGATGATTTGTACTTAGGTGCTCCATCAGGAAATCCTCCAGGATATGTAGATAAAGAAACATTAGAATATTGGTCAAAGAAAGACCCAATAGAACTACATACTGAGTTATTATTAAAAATGAATGTCTCTCAAACCGAGATTGATTCAATTATTGAAGAAGAAGAAAAGAGAGTAAATGACGCAAGAAAAGATGTTGAAATAATGGAATGGCCAGAACCTGATACTGTTACAAAAGGCATAACAAAAATTCATGATGCTGATACACATGAAGAACATCTTGAACGTTTAAAAAATTCAAAAATAACTACTCAACAAAACTCAATTCCAAATGGAGAAATAAAAATTAAATTTAGTAATGATTCAACTAGTTGGACATACGCTAGAGCAATTCAACAAGGTCTTGTAAAAATAGCTGAAATTTATGATGATTCGGCGATATTTATGGGAGAAGATATGGAAATTGCGGGTGCATTTGGCATGAATATTCCATTAAAAAATAAAGGCCATGAAAATAAATTATTAGATATGCCATTATCTGAAGCAATTATTATCCACTCTGCAACTGGTGCTGCATTGGGTGGTCTAAGGCCTATCGCAGAAATTCAATTTGGAGGTTTTGCTGCTTTGGGATTTAATGCATTGATAAATAATGCAGCTATGTTAAGATGGAGATGGGGTGCAAATGTTCCATTAACCGTAAGAATTCCACTTGGAGGGAAAACACGCAGTGGACCTTTTCACGCAAATATGATAGAAGCTTGGTTTGCAAACGATCCAGGATTGATTATTGTTGCTCCATCTACACCACAAGATGCTTATGACTTGCTAATAGAAGCAGCAAAAATGGATGATCCTGTAATATTTTTAGAACATATTGGACTTTATGGTTTAAGGGGGGGAAAAACTGGTTGGGGAGATTCAATAAATCAAATAGTGAATACCAATGAAATAGAAAAACATCTAAAATCATCTGAAACATATAAAATTGGTAAAGCCTCAATAATTAGAGGTGGGGACGATATAACCTTAGTTACTTGGGGTTCTATGGTACATGTTGCACTAAAGGCAGCAGAATCAGTAGCGAAAAATAATATTCAAGTTGAAGTAATTGATTTAAGAACTTTAATTCCTTTTGATGCTAAATCAATAGTTGAATCTGTTTCAAAAACGGGGCGATTAATTACTTTACAAGAATCTCAATGGAGTGGAGGTCTTGGTCACACAATACAATCTAGAATATTACAAGAATGTTTTTGGGTTTTAGAAACTACACCAGTTGTATTAGGAGCTTTAGATACTCCTGTTCCTTTTTCTCCAACTCTGGAAGATCATACCTTAGTCTCTGAAGAATATATTATTGATACAATTAATACATTAATGGAGAATTAATTTTTATTTAACAAATGTATTTTATCAAAATTATCTTTTAACAAAATAATATAGCAGAAGAAACTCGATATGCGTATGCCTGATACTCAAGATGCTGAAGATTTTCAGTTAGAAAGAGCGGGTGTAGCACAATTACTTGCCTTAAGATCTCCTTCAGACAAATCATTAGTGATGATTATTGGTCTTTTCATTTTAATGCTTGTAATTCAAGGTTTCAAAGATTCAATAGGTGAATTAACAATAATTTTGACTGTGTTGATTGTTTCAACTGCATTACTAATATTATCTGCTGATTTTTTTGTAGTAGGTGCAAAATGTATCGCCAGACAATTTGGAATCGCTGAAGTTATCATTGGATTAACTATTGTTTCTATAGGTACGTCTTTACCCGAAATAATGGTAACTGGTACTGCTGCTGTGAAAGCGAATTCAGCTACTGCAACAATTCAAGATTTAGATACACTATCTGATTTAGCAATTGGTAATATATACGGTTCAGTATTAGTTCAAATTACCTTGATTTTAGGAATTGTCGTACTCTACAAACCGTTGGAAGTTAGACCATCTTGGCTGGGAAGAGATGGTTTATTGATGGTTTTCTCAGTATTACTATTCACATTATTATTATTGACTGGTGGAGGTTTAAGTCGAATTGAAGGAGCTTTTTTATCTATATTTTATCTCATCTATATCTCATATCTCGTATTGAATAGAAATAAAATTAGAGCTGAAGAAGGTGAATTGGTAGATAATATCAGAGGGGGGTTGTCATGGTCAAAGGCAGCTGCTACAATAATGATAATTGTTGGACTTTCAATGGCTATCTATGCTTCAAATAATTTGATTGATTCAGTTCTTAGATTAGGTAGTTCACTAAATTTAGATGAAGGTAAAATGGGTGCAATTATGGGGACTTCAGTATCTGCAGTTGGAACCTCACTGCCTGAATTAACTGTTGCATTATTATGTGCAAGAAAATCTCAAGGTGTAGCAATTGGAGCATTAATAGGTTCAAATATTACAGATCCTCTACTTTCAGTAGGTATTGCAGCGATGATTCACCCCCTAACAATTTCTTCTGGTGCAATGATGGTTACTAAGGCAATAATTATGCCAATGACCATTTTAGGAGTAATTACGTGTACATTACTAATGTGGACAGATTTTAAATTTAATAGATTAGAAGGGATAATGATGATTATTTATTATTTAATTTTCCTAACTGCTCTAATTTTAGATCAATTTGGATCTTTACCTTTTTGATTATTCTAAAGTTTTTAGTAATTCTCTACCTATAATCATATTTTGAATTTGACTAGTCCCTTCAAAGATTTGAACAACTTTAGCACCCCTCATTCTTCTGGCTACTGGATACTCTTCTGAATAACCATATCCTCCAAAAACTTGAACTGCATCAGTCGTTACTTCCATAGCCATATCTGCTGCAAATCTCTTGGCATGTGATGCTTCAAGAGTATTTCTTTCACCATCATCGACTTTCTTTGCTGCTCTCCAGGTTAGTAGTCTGGCAGCATCAATCTTTGTCGCCATTTCTGCAATCATAAATGAAATTGCTTGGTGTTTTATCAAAGGCTTGCCAAATGTAGATCTTTCAGATGCATATTTTAGTGCATCTTCCATAGCCCCTCTTGCATTACCAACTGCGTGTGAAGAAATAATTGGACGAGAAAAGTCAAAAGCTTTCATAGCGTTAATCCAACCATTATTTTCTTCACCGCCAATTAAGTTCTCTATTGGAACAAGGACATCATTAAAAATTACTGAACGAGTATCTGAACACCTTTGACCCATATTATTTTCTTTTTTACCAAGTGAGACTCCTGGAGAATTTGCATCTACAATGAATCCGCTCATTCCCTTATATCCTGCAGATTTATTGGTATAAGCTAGAACAAAAAACCAATCAGCATAACCCGCGCCTGTGATCCACATTTTTTCCCCATTCAGAACATAATTATCACCATCTAACACTGCAGTAGTTTGAATACCTTGGACATCACTACCTGCAGAGGGTTCAGTAACACAATAGGATGCCAGATATCCTTCAGATGCCTTAGACAGATACTTTGCCTTCTGTTCTTCTGTACCTCCAGTAATTATTGGATATGATGCTAACAATGTACTACCAGCAGCAGTTGCAAATCCAGGGTCACCCCAACCAAATTCTTCACTGATTAGTGATTCTTCAAAAGTACCCATTCCACCTCCACCATATTCTTCTGCAATTTTAATAGAAATTAATCCTAAATCTGCTGCTTTAGAAATAGCTTCCTTGGGAAATTCACCTTTTTCATCCCATTTTTCAGCATTTGGCTTAATTTCTTTAAGTGCAAATTCTCTCGCTAATTCTTGTAACATTAATTGTTCTTCACTCAGAACGAAATCAACCATGTACCCCCCAAGAAGACGACACTCAAAAAACCCCCCCAAAAAGAATTTTCAGTTTGTACAATGTGGGATGTAATATGAACCCCGCAAAAAATGTATTCGCAGTAGTTCTAGCGGCGGGGAAAAGTAAACGATTAGGCCAACCTAAAGCATTGTTGAATTGTGGAGAAAATACATTGATTAAGTTCATTGTTGATAGATTAGAAAGTATAAATTTAAACGTAATTGTGATTACTAATTTAGAACTTAAAAAATCAATTATTAGTGCTCTTGAATTAAATAATGCTAAAGTTATTGTTCCTGAAAATACAGAATATAGAACTGGCAATTTGATTGCCGGGCTTAATGCGATAAATAATCCTGAAAAAATACTGGTAGTTCCAGTTGATAGACCTGGATGGAGTTTGGATACTGTAAAAAAATTACTAAACTTGGATTTTACTTGTTGTCCTGAGTTTCAAGGTAAGGGAGGACATCCGCTGCTAATTTGTAAAACTGATTTAGAAAAATTATCTAAATCTTCAATAGACGCTCCTTTAAACTCAATATTTACGACAAAAAGAATTAATGTAGAGGATTCATTTTTACACTTAAACATTGATACTCCAGATGATCTTTTCTTATTTGAAAAATTCATAAATGAAATTTAATTTTCAATTAGATGGGTCTTTCAATAAAGAGTATTACGGACCACCATGTGCCCACGAGTTCTCAAATGGACTAGTTCAAAATTATTACAGGGGCATAAAGTAGCAATGGCTACAGTAATTAGTGCCACAGGTTCAGTACCAGGAAAGCCTGGTGCAAGGATTTCAATAACTGATACCGGAGAAACATTTGGAACAATCGGCGGCGCTGGTTTAGAATTTAAGGTTCTTAAAAAATTACAAGCGTTGATTGAAAAAGAAGAAGCGGGCGGGATTATAGAAATATTTGCCCTAAATAAAGGTGCAAAAGGTTTTGAAGTCGTAGCATTAGATAGTCTATGTGGTGGAAAAGTAACTATCTCAATGGAAGTAGTTTCTCCGATGCCCCATGTTTTGCTTTTTGGAGGTGGACATGTTGCGAAAGCAATTGTTTCAATTATTGAACAATTAGGATGGAATTACTCAATTCATGACACCAGAGATGAATATTCAAATGATTCAATATTCCCTTCGGCTGTAGAATTACATTGTAACGATGTACAAGAATTTTTAAAAAATGAAGATAATGTAACTTTAAGGAGGTTTAGTGATATATTACTACTTGGACATGATTGGAAAGAAGATGAAGAAAGATTAATTGGTTTACTTAAAATCTTACAAGACTCTATTAGTTCAAGACCGAAAATTGGTGTAATTGGAAGTAAGGCAAAATGGTATTCATTCGAAAAAGTTGCAATAAAAAATAATATCAAAAAAGAACATATAGATTTGGTTACTTGTCCTATTGGGATTAATATTGGAGCTCAAAGTCCTGAAGAAATTGCAATAGCTGTTTGCGCACAAATAATTTCACAAATAAAAAAACAAGATGTTAATGAACCAAATTGGAGAGAAAAATAAATTATTATTTTAAAATTTCATACATTATTTGACTCTTGTCATTATTTTCGATTATTGTTCTTCTCAGTAGAGATTTATTCTCTTCAGAAAAACGTTGGAACAATGCTCCTTGTAATATACCATCATCTAATTCCCAAATAGGGAACTTATCATCATCAGATGACATATCTAAATCGACAATGATTCTAAAATCAGGAGAAATATCATAATTTAATTCACCTAATCCAGCATATTCCCACCAATCCATAACCTCGGTAATAAATTCAAAGTCACTATCAATATTGTCAAGAGAAAATGACAATTCTTCTCCAATTCTATTACCTATTTGTCTAAACATCAAATTTAGATCAATTCCTAATAATCTTAAGTTAGAAACTGAGCCATCTGATAATTTTCCTCTCGCCTCTGAAATTGTATTTCCTACTTCTTGTAAGTTTTCGATTTTAAACGGTGTATCGGAAGAGGGTAATTCATCAATATTTAATGCTGAGGAAATCTGTTGCAAAAATGAACCTTCTCCGATTACTAATTTTAGTGGATCTGCAATAAACTCTTCAGTAAATCGTTTAATTGCAATATCATATTCAATAGATTCTTGCCATAATTTTTCAATTAAATCTAATTGACTGTTAGCAAAATGTTTTGATTCGATAAATAAAGCTGCATCATTTCTCCCTTTTCCTACAGGATTGGATTCAACATCAAGGAATTGCAAGATAGTTTCATCATCTTGGAGACATAGCTGAGAATTCAAATTATCAGAATGCCTTAGAGTAATAGATTCGTCTAATTCATTATAGAATTTTAAAGTACGTTTATCTAGACATGCCACAACTTCACAAACAATTCCTTTTTTGGCTGCATTATTTAGTGAATCTATTGCACTGCTTTTGGTAAGATGTAGAATTCCAAAGCGACCTAAAGAAAGAAAAATTCTTTCTTGTGATGATTGAATCATGTTATCTATTTTCGTATACAAATGAGTACGTCCTTTGATTACACTAAACTTAGGACTAATTGTATTTTGATCTTTAGAATACGATTTGGAAGTTGATTCAGTCTTTGAATCTAAATCTTTCAAGCCTTTCTTTATCATTGAGATTTGTTGTTCTTTTAGATTCATCAAATAGTCTGCTGTTTCATGTACAGTTTTGGAATTAAATTTCATAGGTCTATCTGCGGTAGCACTTACTATGCCTTTTTCTTGGAGCTTTGAAAGTGTATTGTATGCATCTAATCGAGATAGCTTTAGTTCTTTAGCTAAATAACTCGCCTTTCTATTTTGTCCTTGATTTAACATACAAACTATATTTGCTTCTTTTTCATCTAATCCAGCAGTAATTAGTAATTCTTTCCATTCGATAATAATCACCCCACACTACTCAATTTAGACAAGATTTTTGCTACATGTCTTCTAGGTCTAAATAACCAATCATATACATGAACTATATCACCTTCTGGATTAATTATGAAACTTGATTTGCCTGGGAATTTTCCTAAATAACTTGGAACTTCATACATATCTCTAACTTCTCCCTTAGGATCTGAAAGTAATGGAAACGGGAGATCTAATAACTCCTTGAATTCTTTATGAGTTTCTACAGAATCACTACTAATACCAATTATTTCGCAGTTAACTGATTTAAATAAATCATATTGTTCCTTGAATGATAAACAGCCTCTCTTACAAGTAGGAGAACCATCTTTTGCATAGAAAAATAAAATCACCCATTTACCTTTGTAGTCAGATAAGCTAATTTCTTCAGAGTTGTGAGACATTAATGTAAACTCTGGAGCAACTTGCTTTAATTCTTGACTCATAGATTTATACCTCCTCTAAAAAATGCCCCATTCTTTTTGCCTTAGTCGTCAAGTAAAATTTGTTTTGTTCATTAATTCCAGTTACTATACTTTTCCTTTCAACTACTTCTATCCCATTGCTTTCCAGTGCTTGAAGTTTTAAAGGATTATTGGTTAATAATCTAATCTTCTTCAAACCAACAGATTCCATCATTTCAGAAGCAAAGTCATAATTACGATCGTCTGCTGGTAAATCTAGCAGTAAATTTGCGTCTAAAGTGTCATGTCCTTGGTCTTGAAGTGCATACGCTTGAATTTTGGAATAAAGTCCTATTCCTCTACCTTCTTGTCTTAGGTAAACAATAGCACCGCATCCTTCTTCTTGGATTTTAATCATTGCAGATTCAAGTTGTGGACCACAATCACATTTCAAAGATCCAAAAGCATCACCTGTCAAACATTCTGAATGTATTCTAACAATAGGTACTTTTTGAGGATCAGAAAGGTTGCCTGTGTAGAGTACTGAATGCTCTTTTCCGTCAGGGCCTATGAAGGCTCTAATCCTAAAATTACCATATTTAGTAGGTAGTTTAGAATCTGCTCTTGTAGTATTCGCTAGACTTTCGTCTTTTGTTTCCAACATGACCGAGACTGTACATCTATCATTGATAAAGAATTGTTTTTAACTGTAATAAAATATTAGACGAAATATAACAAATATTTCATTACGGTGTTAAACTGTACATTATATACTACGCAACTAACCCTCTAGCATGGATGCAGGTTTTGATATAGGTGTCGCTGCATCTGTTAAAATTAACAATTCTATTTTGATTGTAAAAGAAGGTAGAGGAAAATACAAAGATTTGTGGGGGCTTCCAAAAGGAAGAGTAGAGCCTACTGAATCATTAGAAAAAGCTGTTTTGAGAGAATTATTTGAAGAAACAGGTCTTGTTGGAGAAATTAATGGAGTTATTGCAATTAGGAATAAAAATGATTTCGAGAAAACTAGCATTTTCATCTGCTATGATGTGATTCCATTAAGTGAGGATATTGTTATCGACGGTAATGAAATTACAGATGTAAAATTTATACAACTTGATGACGTTAAAGATATTAATTGGATCAGTCCAGCAATGAAATATATTGTTATTTCATCTCTAAAGACAAAAAGAGGATTACAACTCTTAGATGTCTCAAAATCAACAAATTCATCCTATACACTTAGTATTCCAAATGATATAGATGAATTTAAACTGGAGGTTCTGAGATGAATTCAAGTATATCTTCCGAACGTATTAGATATCTTAATGAAAATAAGGTGAACCCAAACGGTAAATTTGTTCTTTACTGCATGATTTCAGCACGAAGAGTCAAATGGAATTTTGGACTAAAATACGCAGTTGAAATGGCTAGAAAGCTAGAGAAACCGCTACTAGTTGTAGAGTCCTTAAATATTGATCATAAATGGTCAAGTGATAGAATTCATAATTTTGTAATTAATGGAATGCTGAATAATAGATCTGATTTTGAGGATACCTCTGTAACTTATGTTCCTTTTGTAGAAACAAAACGTAATCAAGGAAAGGGTATCTTAAAAAAATTAAGTGCATTATCTTCTATGGTAGTCATCGATGACTTTCCAACATATTTTCCAAGAATTGTTGCTAATAATGTAGCTGCCAAATTACCGATTTTATCTGTAGCGATTGATTCAAATGGAATTTTACCGATGAATTTAGCAGGAAAAGAATGTTTAACTGCGCATTCATTTAGAAGATTCATGCACAAGAATGTTCTAAATTTTATTGAAAGTGAAATTTATGGTGAAAAATTACCAATAATGACAGATTTGAAAAAATTATCACAGAAGGAATTAAAAGTTATTGCTGATGAAGTAGAATGGGAATTCACTCCTTTAGAATGGTTGTGGAGAGCCGCACAAATAGATGATATAGGAATTAGTGCTTTATCTTCAATTGATATTAATCACAGTGTTTTTCCTGTGACTTCTGCGATAGGCGGAAGTAGTAATGCATTTATCAGGATGAGTGAATTTGTTGACGAAAAATTATCTAAATATTCTGAAAATAGAAATAAGCCTAGTGAAAAAGCCACTAGTGGTCTATCTCCTTGGCTACATTTTGGTCATATCTCATCTCATGAAATAGTTTTTCAAATTTTATCAAAAGAAAAATGGGACCCTAGTCTAATTGATGAATCTAGAATAGGAAGTAGAGCTGGTTGGTGGGGACTTTCTGAATCTTCAGAAGGTTTCCTAGATCAACTAATTACTTGGAGAGAATTAGGATTTAACTTTGCTAATTTTAGAAGTGATCACACAGATTGGACATCAATACCTAAATGGGCTCAAGATTCTCTAATTAAGCATTCTTTAGACTTCAAAGAGGAAACATATTCATTCGAAGAGCTAGAAAATTCAAAAACATCTGATCCAATTTGGAATGCTGCACAAAGACAACTAGTTTCAGAAGGAATAATTCAAAATTATCTGAGAATGTTATGGGGTAAAAAAATATTACAATGGGCCCCAGATGCAAAAACAGCAATGGAATGGATGATTAAATTAAATGATAAGTGGGCTTTAGATGGCAGAGATCCAAATTCTTACACAGGAATATTTTGGGTTCTAGGGCGGCATGATAGAGCATGGTTTGAAAGGCCCATTTTTGGAAAAGTCCGTTACATGACCTCTAATAGCACTAAAAAGAAATATAAGTTAGATAAATATTTAGAAATTTATGGTTAAAATGTGATAAAATGAGATTTTTTACATTTGCTAGATTTATGAGACAAATATTAAAGAAAAAACCTGCGGATACAGATTGGATACAAAAGCAAGGTCTTCTGGCAGTAAAACTCGCTCAAATTTTTGCTTTAAGGCCAGATATAATTGGTGATGAGAAATGTCAACAATTGCAAATTTTATATCAACATGCCGCTTCAATACCATCTGAAAATCTACATAAAACAATACAGGATAAAGCTCCCAAGAATTTTAAAGAAAATTTCAGTTACATTGAAGATAGGCCGTTAGCTTCTGCATCAGTTGGTCAAGTCCATCGAGCTACACTCAAGAATGGTGAAGAAGTCGTAATTAAATTCATAAAAAGTTCGAATGCACAAACTTTTAAAAAAGAAGTTAAAAAGATGAAAAGGTGGTTGAGAATATTACTTATTTTCACTCCTAAATTAAGAAAAGTTGGAAATCCAATGGCTCTACTGAACCATGTATCTGATTATACAATTCGAGAATTAAATTTAACAAATGAAATTAAGGGCTCAAAGGAATTAATGCAGATCAAAAATGATGTTTCAAAAAATTTCTCTATGGAATTGCTAAGATTTCCAAAATATTATGAAGAATTATCAAATAAAGATATTTTAGTTTCAGAATACATCACAGGAGAATCATTAGAAGAGGGAATAATGAATAACTCTTTATCTTGGGAAAAGTTATTAGAATTTTTTAGAATACATGGAGCATTTATATTTGGGATCGGGGTATTTCATGGAGATCTACACCCAGGAAACTGTATAATTGATTCCAAGGGGAGATTTGTTTTCATAGATAATGGAGCCATATGCTATGCTCCTGCTCATGTACACAAAACATTATTCAAATTCTTTGAACATTTATCAAAACAAGAGATGAATGAAGCATTTCATGCACTTCTTGGAATGACTACTTTTGATTTAAAAGGTAAAAGATTAGAAAAATATATTGAAGAAATGACAAAAATATACGAGGGATTTGAAACTAAACCTGTTGGTGAACAAAGTTTGACTAGGATAATGATGAAAACTGTAAAAACTGCTGTAAATGTAGCCAAAGCAGAATTTGGAGAAGAAGCATTTCCAATAATTAGGGCTCTTATGTATCTCGATGGATTAGTTATTAGAACTCATCCTGAAGTCGTGTTAATTAAATCAATGGAACCTTATCTTAATGAATTTAAAACCAATTTACAATTTTAAAAAATACACAAATTTATCAATAAAAAAAAGTAGTGATGCTCATGGAGGAATCAAATAGTTCAGATGTTATAATTGTAGGGGCAGGGCCCGGTGGCCTTGCAGCATCTCTATTGTTGGCACATTCTGGACTTAATGTCACAATTTTAGAAAAAGCTGATGCAGTTGGAGGAAGAACTAGATTAATCCATAAAGATGGTTACACTTTTGACCGAGGACCCACTTTTTTCCATTTTCCTGAAGTTTGTGAGGAAATTTTCCAAGCTATTGGTTTAGATGCTCATAAAGAATTAGGTTTAATTCCCTTAGACCCAAGTTACAGACTTATATTTGGAGAAGGGGGTTCTATTGATGCTACATCAAATTTAGATTTGATGACTGAGCGAATTAGAGAATTGTGCGGTGAAAAAAATGCGAAAGGATTCGAAAAGTATGTTCTAGAAAATAGAGAAAAACTGAACAGATCTAGAAATTGTCTGAATACTCCTTGGACTGGTTTTTCAAATCTAATTAGCAAAAGAGCATTTAGAGTTGCAAAAATTCTGAAACCATGGAGGTCAGTTGCTAGTGATCTGGCTAGAATTTTTCCAGATAAGAGAATGCAATTGGCTATGTCCTTTCAAACCAAATATCTTGGAATGAGTCCTTTTCATGCTCCAAGTCTATTTACCATTTTAGCATATCTTGAATATGAACATGGGATATTTCATGCAAAAGGTGGGTTGGGTTCAATTACTCAAAATATGGCAAGAATTGCTGAAGACTTGGGTGTGAACATAAAATTAAACTCTGCAGTTGACGAAATCATTTTTGATGGGAAAACAGCAATTGGAGTTATTTCTGATAATAAAAAATATTTAGCAAAAAATACCGTGATTAATGCTGATTTTGCGACTGCAATGACAAATTTAATTCCAAATGAGAAGAGGAAAAAATGGAGTGACAAGAAAATTAATAAAAAATCATATTCCTGTTCAACATTTATGTTATATCTTGGTGTTGATAAATTATATGATCAACCTCATCATCAAATATATGCTTCCAAAGATTATGAACAAAACCTGAAGGATGTTACAGAACATAGAATCACTTGGGATGATCCGTCAGTATACGTTCAAAATGCTTGTATTACAGATCCTTCATTAGCTCCAAAAGATCATTCAACATTGTATGTTCTAGTACCAGTCCCAAATACTTTGAAAGATTTAGATTGGGACAAAAATAAACAAAAATTCAGAGATTTAATAATTAAACAAATGGAAAAACTAGGATTCGATAATTTAGAATCGCATATAGTTTCTGAAACAATATTAACTCCTGAAGATTGGAATAATAGTGATATTTATCGAGGAGCTGTATTTAATCTAGCGCACAGTTTAGATCAAATGCTTTGGAAAAGACCGCAAAATAAATTTGAAACTTTTAATAATTTATATCTTGTTGGAGGAGGTACACATCCAGGTAGTGGATTACCAACAATTCTTGAGAGTGGAAGAATTACTGGTAAATTGATCTGTGCAAACATGGGACTTAATCCAGATTGGAATGGTGTTAGTAATTGGTTTGAAAATGTCAAAAAACCAAAAATTGCAAGAGGCGTTTAATTGGAATTAATTACAATATTATTCTGGATTTCAAGCATTTGTATAATGCCTTTATGGGTTATGATGATTGCTTTTCCTAAGCATAACTTAACAAAACAGATTGTTGGAAACCCTCTTTGTCTTTCTCCAATGTTAATCTGTTATTCGATTGCTGTGATTCCAAGTTTACCAGATTTATTTATGACATTTGCAACACAAATGCCCACTCCCGAAATTGTAAATGATTTATTTAGTGACAAAGACACTAGATTATTAGGATGGTTGCATTTTCTAGCACTAGATACTCTTGGAGGAAGATGGATTTGGTCTCGTTTACAGTCTCAGTCAAAGCCATTGATTCAAAGTGCACCAACATTGATTCTATGTATGATGGTGGCACCACTAGGAATTTTAATTGGTTTAATCACCACAATTGATAAAGAAAATCATGTCCATTCAGATTGATTTAGTCTAACTCCAAAAGATGCCAACGCAAAACTAATTTTACTTGCGAACCCAAGTCTTAATTTATTAGAAATAATATCTCCTTCTCTTCTTTTCGCTTCTTTAAGTATTGCATCATACACTTCACACATCAATCTTGGTGAATATTGTGAATCTTGATTTAGCATTGGAATTAATTTCATTGCACTCATTCTAAATTTTTGAATTTCTTGTAAAAAGTCTGAAATAAATTTTTTCCAGCTTTTAGGATTTATTTTTGGGGCTTGCATCAAATTATTATAATCAATCCCATATGATTCTAATTCATTTAATGGTATGTATGATCTACCTCTCTTGTAATCTTCTTCTATATCTCTCAAAATATTTACCATCTGCAAAAATATCCCCATATCTTCAGCATATTTTCGTGCATCATCATCATCATAACCATAAATTTCGATTAAACATAAACCTACAGAAGATGCTACTTTTCTACAGTAAGAATACATTTCTTCAAATGTTTGGCAACCTACATGAAATAAATCTTCCTCCATCCCTAGAATTAATTCTCTTAAATAATTAATATCGATTGAAAATCTATTCACAGTATCTGCTAATGCAATGAAAATTGGGTCATTTAATGTCTTAGGGTTTGATTCTAAAACATCTAATTTTTCTCTAAACCATAACAATGCCTTGATTCTAGCCATTAATTCCATGTTACTATATTCCTTAGAATTACCATATTTTAATTTCAATTCTTCAAATTTCAATTTTGATTTGATTTCAAATTGTTTATTTTCATTAATTTTTGGAAGCCAGTCACCATCAACAATATCATCTACCCTTCTACAAAATGCATAAAGTGCATTAACAGATTTTCTTTTATCTTTTGGTAATGATTTGAATGAACGTGCAAAGGAAGTTGATGACCTTCTTACAATATATTCACAGTAATTATACGATTCTTGAATTGAAGGGCGTTTATCTTGTTCGGAAAGAAAAACTGAACGTCCCATATACAGCCTGAATCTGTTACAGTTTATGAACGATGGTATAGATGAAAAAAACAATTTATTATCTAAAGAAATTTTCTCTATATAACTCTAATTCTTCAATACTACCTTTAATATCATCTAATGCACGGTGACCACTATTTTTCCTATACTTTTTACCCTTAGGATACCACCTTCTAGTGAGTTCTTTGATCGAAGTAACATCAATAGAACGATAATGTAAAAATTTTTCAAGTTCTTGCATATGGAAAAAAAGAAATAATCTATCTGTTCCAATTGTATTTCCACACAATAATGCTGTATTTGGCTCACAATATTTTGATAAAAAATCACAAGTCATTTGTTCTGCTGATTTGGTATCAATTGATGATTTCCTTACTTTTTCAATCAATCCATTTTCAGTGTGATGAGACACATTCCAATCATCCATTTTATCTAACTCTTCTTCTGGTTGATTGATTACAATATTAGGACCTTCTGCTATTATTGAAAGTTCGGAATCAGTAATAATTGTGGCAATTTCAATGATCTTATTTTCATGAGGATCTAATCCAGTCATTTCCAGATCAATCCAAACTAGCAAATCATCTCTCAGCGACATCAACACTGCTGATTGAAGATGGTTTGATTAGTTGTCGGTACTAATCCAAAAGTTCGGCATCTTCCTCGAATGACTCTTCCTCGTTAAAGGAGGTTGATAACATTCCATTCTGAAGTCCAGCAAAAACTAATGCTAATGCAATTAACAATCCAAAAATAATTCCAGATATCATCAATACTGCACCTGAATATGAATCTGATTCTTCATTAATTTCAATAGGTACACTATCTTGAATATTAATATGAACAATAGTATTTGCTGAGGCATTATCCCCTAATACTGCCCTTACCATTAATGTTTGATTACCTATTATCGTATTACCAGGTAAATATTCTAATCTTTCTACTAACATTTCATGAGTTACTGAAACTTCGGATTCTCCTGCACTATATTCGGGGTGATCCATCCAATTATCACGCATGTCCCAAGTCCTCCATTGAACTAAAACTGGTTCTCCTTGTAATGCAAAATTAATCTCATCTCCTGCCGACACGTGTACCTTATTATCAATATTTTGAGTTGTAAGTAAAGTTACATTAAGATCTAAATTAATTCCATAGACTTGATTTGCAGCTTCCATAACAGATGGAAGTGCATTTACATGACCATGTCCATATACATTATTTTGACGATTTTTCGGTAAAAGGTCATCAGCACACGGTTCATTTGCCCCCATGTAGTGACATACCCTATATGATGCAGTTTCTTGCATAATATTCCTTACATCGAATGGAGAAATATCTGGATTTGCTTGGTACATCAAAGCAGCTACACCTGCTGCACCAGGGGTAGCCATACTAGTTCCAGAAAATGCCACATAACCATCTCCGGAATTGGCTTCAGGAGCATTAACACTTGAACCAACGAAGGCAATATTAGGTTTTATTCTACCTTCTTCTGTAGGCCCTTGACTAGAATAAATTGCTATAGGATTTTCTCCTGCATCACCTTCATTCTTATCAAGCGCACCAACAGTAATCACATCTTCAGCAGAACCTGGAGTTCCTATTTGAAAACTTACTCCATTATTTCCTGCTGCAATAAATAATGCAATACCTGATCGCATCATCTCGTTACCCATTCTGTTAACTGATTCTTCTTCTGAACTAGTCCATTCAATAGCGCCAGGTCCTCCTAAACTCATACTAGCCGCACGAATATTGAAATCATGTTTCTTTTCAACTGTCCATTCCATTCCTCTCATCACAGTAGCGAAGGAACCTGAACCACCTTCATCTAGAACTTTTACGCCAACTAACTGAGCTTGTGGAGCAACTCCAACATATGCATCATCAGGTGCACCAGTACCTGCAGTAATCCCTGCACAATGAGTGCCATGCCCCTGATCATCATAAGGAAATACTTCTGTACCATTTTCTAAATTAGGATTATTTACAGGATCATAAAATGCTATGATTTTTGGGTCATTTGTAGAATTGTCATCATCTAAATCATCTAAGCCTACATGCATTCCATCAATTCCAGTATCAATGATTGAAACTACACTACCTGCACCAGTATATCCAGTATCCTCCCAAACTTGAGTTACCCCATGACTCTCGACAACATGATCCATAGCAGTAGTTAGTCTTCCATCTAATTCTACAAATACAACACCAGGAAGTTCTACTAAATCATTGACATACTCAAGTGGTATTCTACCAGCCATTGAATCGATTAAATGATAACGAAATTGTGTTTTAAAATGTAATCTTTCTTCTAACATCAATTGATCTGCTTCAGTTGGTGTATGGTCAAAATCTACTATTACACTAATTGTATTATCTTCATCTAACCAACCGCCGCCGCCACCTCCTGCGGCTGCAAGTGGAATTGCATCATGGATTCTATCTCTATTTTCATCCATGTTCGTGGTTTCCCACCATGGTGTCTCTTCCACTTCTTCTACCACTTGTTCAGTGATCGGAGATACTGCAACTACAACAGGAGGAATTAAAAAAAGTAAAACAAAAATCAATGCAATAGTTCGACTGTAGGACATAAGCAACAGGCTATTGGAGATGGTCTATTTTTTAGATATAACGGAATCATGTATGAATACCTAATCTGAAATTAGTGAAGCACATTGGGCCTGAAATTGAACCATTTATTGGTAAGGCTCAAGTGTTTACACTAGTTGGTATGCATGTCTGGAATGTCCAATGAACCTCATGTGCCAATGATTCCTACTGGGAAAAAATCAAGTTGGAATGCTATGATTAATGACAGGGTTTTTGAAAATATCAATATCGAATCCAATGCTATATTATTAGATGTTTTAAGAGACTCAGCGGGTATGCTAGGTGTGAAAAGAGGTTGTGATTTAGGAACGTGTGGCTGCTGTGCTGTTTTAATCGACGGAGTACCTAAACTATCCTGTTTGACGTTGGCCGCAGAAACTAACGGAAAGGAAATCACTACTGTTGAGGGGCTTGCTGATGGACCTCATTTACACCCAATTCAAAAGACATTTACTGAATGTGGGGGAAGTCAGTGTGGATTTTGTACTCCTGGTTTCCTTGTTGTCATTTCAGCATTATTAAATGAGAATAATAACCCAACTAATCAAGAAATAAAAGATGCGATTGAAGGAAATCTATGCCGTTGTACTGGATACCAACAAATAATTGATTCTGTACATGCTGCTGCTGAAATTTTCAATTCTGACAATGTACTTGAGGATAATACCCAGGCAAAAGTCAATCCACATCCAGGTATTGATCGCACCCATGAATGAGGGAAAAATATGTCAAAAGAAATCAAAGGTTATCGTCAACAGCCTGGAAAACTTCCCTTTTCGAAACCAGGTAGTGGTGGAAGCGAACCTTTCAGTAAACTTAGGGATCTGAACATGATTCCAGAAAGTGAAGGAGGGAATAAACCACAACCAAAAGGTAAAAACAGGCATGATCACTTACTTACGGGTAGTTCAGTTGGAAGAAGAACTCCATTAGTTGATTCAAATTGGAAAGTAACGGGTCAAGCAAAATATGGTGATGACATTAGACTTCCAAATGAATTAATTGGTAGAATTCTACGTTCACCCCATCATTATGCAAGGATTAAAAGTATTGATTTCAGTGAGGCATTAGCTATTCCTGGTGTTTTAGCAATTGAAACAGGTCAACAACATACCGATTTATTTGGTGTTTTACCAGTAACTAAGGATGAACATGCGATGGCCGTTGATAAAGTAAGACATGTTGGAGATTTGGTGGCATGTGTAGCAGCTGAAAATGAAGCTACTGCTCTTGAGGCATTAAGAAAAATCAAAGTCGAGTATGAAATTTTAAAACCAACTCATGATATGAAAAAAAGTTTAGAAGATGTTGATGAGCCAATTCATGATAGAGGAAAATATCATATTGGAAGAAGCAATGTACAAAAAAGAGTTTTTCAGGAATTTGGAAACTTTGATGATATGAAAAATCCACATGCTTCATCAAAAGCAAAATGGAAATTTGCTGGTGTTAATCACGGTTTCACAGAACCCCATGCTGTGGTTGCAGATTGGGAACCTTCAGGAAGGTTAACGCTTTACACACCACAACAAGTACCTCATTACGTTCATCGTTCATTGGCAGATGTTTTGAAAGTACCAATGCATCAAATTAATGTTCATAGAACATTTGTTGGAGGGGGTTTTGGAGGAAAATCTGATCCTTTTCCTCATGAAATGTGCGCTGCAATATTAGCAAGAAAAACTGGAAGACCTGTTAGAATTACATTCGATAGAGATGAAGTGTTTTACACAAATAGAGGAAGACACCCCTCTGAAATTGAAATGAATTTACACGTTGACAATCAAGGTAGAATTTGTGGAATAGAAACTGATGCTTTAATTGATGGAGGTGCATTTGCATCATTTGGCCACGTTACTACATATTACAATGGAGTATTACACACTGCACCATATGAAATTGGCTCTTTCCATTACACTGGTGCACGTGTTTGGACGAATAAGCCCGCATCGGGAGCGATGAGAGGCCATGGTGCTGTGAATAGCAGGTGTGCTGTAGAACTAGGTCTTGACGATCTCTGCAATCAATTACAAGTTGATCCGATAACATTCAGATTAGCAAATCTACTACCCCCTCATTCATCAACTATTACTGGTTTTAGAATTACAAGTATTGGAATGAGAGAATGTCTTGAAAAGGTGAAAGAAGCTTCTGATTGGGAACAAAAATTTAGAAAATTACCATTAGGTCATGGGATTGGGATTGGTTGTGGTTTCTTTATTTCCGGAAGTGGATTNCCAATTCATTGGGATCCAAACAAATTCCCACATGCCACTGTGCATCTGAAAATCGATATGGATGGTGGAGTCACAATTCATACTGGTGCTGCAGATATTGGACAAGGAAGTGATACNGTTGTTGCACAGAGCGTTTCTGAAGTATTGGGACTTCCNATTGAGATGATTAGAGTTAAATCTAGAGATTCTGACACATCCCCTGTCGATCTNGGATCATATAGTTCAAGAGTTACATTCATGAATGCTAATGCAGCAATATCTGCTGCTATAGAAATTAGAAAAGAATTAATCAAAGCAACTGCTGAANTTTGTAACGTAAGTGAAGATTCGTTAGTAATTGGNGATAGAAGAATTTACCAAAAGAAAGATCCTGCAGTTGGTATTTCATATTTAGAAGCATTACACAAAGCTCAAGAAGAACGTGGAGCACTAGTTAGTTCAGGTGCATATCGAACCCCTCCAATGGGTGGAGTTCACAAAGGAGCTGCAGCAGGTTTAGCACCAGCATATTCTTTTTCNGCTTATGCNGCNGAAGTAAAAGTTGATCCCGAAACGGGTTTTACNGAAGTGATTAAAGTATGGGCTGCACATGATTGTGGTCGTGCTTTAAATCCNTTATCAGTTGAAGGACAAATAATAGGTTCTTGTCATATGGGTTTAGGTCAAGTCCTTACTGAAGAAATGAAATATGCTAGAACTGGAGGATTACTTAATCCAAATTTACTTGATTATAAAATTCCAACTGTACACGAAATGCCCGAAGTTGTTCCGATAATTGTAGAAAGTAATGATCCTGAAGGACCTTTCGGAGCNAAAGAAGCGGGTGAAGGTCCTCTTCTACCGATTTTACCAGCAGTTTGTAATGCTGTTTATGATGCAATTGGNATCAGAACAAATGAATTACCTATTACTCCAGANAAATTGTACAAACAAATCGAAAGAAANGTAAGNAAATTAAAATTAGATTCTCCTCTTGATTTACCTAANCCAGAATTAATACANAGTGAATTACAGAAATCTCTTGAAAAAAGAGCTGAAGAACATAAAAAGAGAGATATTGAAAGAAAATTAAACACTGATAGAGAACCATATTATAATGGTACTATTTTTGGTAAGGTCTCAACTATTCCCCCAGAAGAACAAGATGAAAGNTGGACTTTATCAGTAACNCCATCTGATGAATATATTGCTAATCCAAGACTTGCGGGAAGTGCTTGGAAACATAAAGAAGTTAGACATATGAATGAAGGTGAAAAATTATGAAGACACCTCCTTTTAATTTATTTCAACCTAAAACAATAGAAGAAGCAATTGAAATTTCATCAAATTTTGTAAAAAATGATGAGCAATTTGATTGGATAGCTGGAGGGACCGACTTATTACCAAATTANAAATGGCACTTAAACACTAAACCAAATGTTATTTCTTTNGCCTCAATTGATGAACTATATCGTTTAGATTCTAAACATATAGGTGCAATGGTAAGATTACACGATTTAGCTAATTCAGAATTTTCTCACCCAATAATNAAAAAAGCTGCTGAAGGTATTGCGTCTGTATTAATTAGGCAATCGGGAACCGTAGGAGGAAATATTGCCCTTGATACAAGATGTTTCTGGTATAANCAGGCTGAAGAATGGAGAAGAAGTATTGACTGGTGCCATAAATGTGATTGTGATACATCTGCTGATTGTAGAGTTATTCCCAATCAAAATGAATTATGTGTGGCAACTTATCAAGCCGATTTNGCACCCACATTATTAGTTCTTAATGCAAAAATACACTTATGCGGTCCNGAGGGTTCTAGAAATATGCCTTTATCTGAATTTTTTGAATTAGACGGAATTAAAAGAAATATTCTAAAAANNGGNGANATTATNACNCACATTACTCTAGATGATGATATTNATTCATGGTCTGGTGATTATCAGAAATTAAGTTTAAGAAAAAGTTGGGATTTCCCAGAGGCAGGAGTTGCTGTTGCGTGGAGACATGTNAATGAATCTTCTGATGAGGGNATAGAATTACGNATTGCAACTACTGCTCTGGAATCAATACCCAGATTACATNATGAACTCACTAATGAAGCATTGTTAAATAAATACAGTATAAATGAAATCGCATCCAAACTCAAAAAAGATGTGAAGCCTGTAAACAATACAGCATTTCCACCAAATTATAGAAAAAAAATGGTTGAAGTCTTATGTAAGAAAGCATTGCACGGACTAAAAGGGGTACTATCATGAGGTTGATTTCACTAATTTGTATCTTTTTCTTCTTAATTCCTATTTTTTCAGTACAAACTGTTTCGGCACAGCCTGATTTTGAGGTTGGTGACTGGGATATTGGATTTAAAGATGGTGAAAACATCACAAAAGAATTAGATGAAGATGGAGATGTTTCTGTAGAGTTTTGGGTAAGAAATGACTATCCTGTTGCAATTGAAGTTTCATTTAATTTTGATTCTGCATTTAGTGCAGAAACGAATGAAATAGACTCTACATCCGTTGGTGCGGGAGAAAATGATAGTTTTGTTCTAGAATTTAGTTCAGTAGATGTTTTAAAATTCCGTGCTGAAAAACGTGAATCATTTTCTATTTCTGTGAGTATAGATAGTTATGGAGGTATTCCATCACTTGGAGATGAAAAAAGTATTTCAGGAGAATTAACAATTCCTCGAGTAAGAGGTTTCGAGATAAATATTGCTGAACTTGGTGGTGCCATGAATGCTGGTACAGAACTAAATATTGAAATTGAAATAAGAAATACTGGAAATGACATGGATTTAACTGGGGAAGCAGAATTTGAATCAAAGACTTGTCCTCAACTGGATATTATGAATATTGATGCTTTGAATGAAATTGCAATTGATGCACCTTTAGAGGGGCAAAGCGGCATTAAAACCACCCAAGTCACAATTTCAGCACCGATCTCACATCCTTCGAAAAATTGTGATCTAGAAATCAAATTGAATTCTCTTGGAGCAATTAATGATAATGAAAATTTATCTCCAGCAGAAGATAAGATTACATTTGAAGTTAGGAAAACTAACTCGAATGATGAGGGTAATAATGATGCAAATAGTAACACGAATTCAAATCAAGATAGTGAAGACATAGTCTCTAGAAATTTTACACCAAGTCTATCATTCCCACTAACAATTTTATCTATTTTATGCGCTACAGTGCTAATTAAGCGGAAATAAATGAGTAAACTAAGACGATAAAAAAAATTTCTTATGTAAACTCACTAAGGCAACCTATTTGAAACTTAAGTGTGTGGGCCGTACGTTAATCGGATTAAAAGGGTGAAAAGATGGCTGAAAATAAAAATAAAATTAAACTAGAATCAGCTCTTTTTGCAGGTTTTATAGTTACACTATTTTTATCATTTATTCTAATATCAGTCTTTTCATCAGGTAAAGATACTTTGTATAGTGCTTATGTAGAAGATGAATCTAAAAATTTACAATGGAGACAACTAAATTTAATGGCTTCTGATTTAGAAGAATCTACACCAAGATATTTAGATTTAGGTTATAATGTTGCTAATACAATGTCTACACCAATGCTTGTAAATGATTGGAAAGAACCACACAGAACAATGTTGCTTATTGTAGCACCAGAAAAACCGATTACAATAACTGAAGCAGATGCCGTATACGATTTTGTAACCAAAAAAGGTGGTAAAGTAATTATCGCATCAAATAATAGCAATGCTCAAGTTGTTGCAGACAAATTTGGAGTACAATACAAAGACGCTTATGGAGGATTATTAGATGGTGAAAATTTTTATTCCGTCAAAAATCTATCAAATGGTGAAATGAGTAAAAATAAGGATCAACAAAATATATGGGCTCTAGCGAGCATACAAAAAGAAGTTCAAGAAAAAAATAAAGGTTGTACTTCGGAACAATCTGCACAATATGAAGAAGGAATCAATTCTTGTGTTATGCCAGTAATGTTCGACATGCCAACAGCGATTCAAGTTCTAACATCTGGAGAAGGAGAAAGTGATGATCAAACATCAAAGGATTATGTTGAAAGAAATGTAAATATTTTAGCTTCCGCATCACCATCAGCATTTTTAGATAATGCCGGTGATAGAAATATCGATTCTCCTGAAAATCAAATATTAGGGCCAGGAGAAAATGGTTTGATCATAAGAATTGACTATCCAAATCAAAAAGCAATAGATATGCCAGAATTAGGAACATATGATGAAATCGATGTCACTGGATCAATTGTATTTGTAGCGGGTCAAAGCGCATTTGCTAATTATTTATGGGATTCGGAGGAAGCAACAAATACTGGTAGAGAGTCTTTTTGTCTACATTTAGGTCTTGATCCAAGACCTTGTTGGACATCACAAATAATGAGTGGGCCAGATGAATGGCAAGGGAATAGTGCTTATTTTGAAACATTAATTTTCGACATGATGGAGTTTGATAATCAAGAGTTATCAAATGTGATTACATCGAATCCTGACCAATTTAATATTGTATTTGACGAAAGCAGACATTCTTCAAGTCCATTAGTAGAACCATTTTCAGAAACAATTAGCACGATAGTTCTATTAACTTCTGATGTATGGTTAAAATGGTTAATTTTACTAAATATGATTGCTTTATTAGCAATTTCAGTTATGGTAGTACCCGATAAAGAAAATTGGAGACATGTTTTTGATTTGACTAGATTTAGAGAAAGGCCGAAAAAAGTTCTTCCGGATGAGCACCAACAAAGAATTCGAGAAGCATTAATGGGTAAAGTAAGGTTATTTCATGATCTTACACGTAGTGAAATGACTATGAAAACGCCGGCCGAAATTCAAAGTATGATCAAAGATCCTAGGCTAGTAGAATTAGCATTTTCTAGGAATCGCACTTATACCCCTGACGAACTCCGCGAACTAATGCGAACCATCCGTCGATGGGGTAAATGAAAAAAATGGAGGAAAAAAAATGCAACAAACACCACCACCAGGAATACCTGCACCGGGAATGCCTGCACCGCCAATGCCTACACCGCCAATGCCTGCTGCACCAGCAGCACAAGTGGCAGCTGCGCCAGCAATGCCTGCTGCACCAGCAATGCCTGCTGCACCAGTAGCACAAGTAGCACCAGTAGCGGCTGCACAACCAAGACATCAAAGCACACCCGAAGTAAGAGAACGATTGAAAGCGGTAGGAGCTATATCACAAGCACTATCTGCAGAAGTACAGAAAGTAATTATTGGTAAGTCACACGTTATTGATAACGTGATGATAAATATCCTATCAAATGGGAATTTACTTTTCGAAGATTATCCAGGATTAGCTAAAACATTAATGACAAATACTTTTGCTGATGCTTTAGGTTGTGATTTTAAGCGTGTACAATTTACTCCTGATTTACTTCCAGCAGATATTACAGGTACAAATATTTATGACGCTAAAAAAGGTGAATTTACGTTTAAACCCGGACCTCTTTTCTGTAATTTACTTTTAGCTGATGAAATAAATCGTGCTCCACCAAAGACTCAGGCTGCTTTATTAGAAGCGATGCAAGAAAAACAAGTTACTATTGGTACTGTAACACATAAATTACCTGCACCTTTTATTGTAATGGCTACTCAAAACCCAGTTGAACAAGAAGGTACTTATCCATTACCAGAAGCACAACTTGATCGTTTTATGTTCAAAATGAGTGTTGGTTATCCAGATCGTGCTGATGAAGATGAAATATTATCAAGACGTATTAATCGTAAAAAGGATGCTGTAGATGTTGAAGTTATCACTGATCCTCAGAGAGTAATTGCAATGCAACAAGCGTGTGAAGATGTATATCTTGATCCTGCTCTAAGAATGTATATGGTAGAACTAGTTTCAAGAACTCGTGAAGACCCTAGAGTTCTCGTAGGATCATCTCCTCGTGGTTCTCAAGCTTTACTGAAAACTGCACGTGCTGCAGCAGCAATGCGAGGAAGAGATTTTGTTACACCTGATGATATCAAAGCTGTGGCAACTCTTGCAATTTCACACAGAATTATCTTAAAACCAGAACACCAAATTAAAGGTCTTGAACCAAGCGAAGTAGTTCAAACAATTCTAAGAGAAGTACCTGTTCCTACTGTTTGAAACCTTAGATAACATGGGGAATTAGTAATGGCATGGAGTCGCAAATCAGCAATGTTTGCGAGTCTTGCTTTAGCCATGTACTTACTTGGTCTAACCTTAAGAAATCAACAACTAGTTTCTGTTGCTGTGGTCATTTTTGTTTTTTTAACATATGCTGCATTGTTTAGTGGACATGCAGATGTTGCTGCAAGTGGAAAAAGAAGTAATGAGTGGGATGGTGAAGAAGGTATTGCTTTTTCAAATATAGTAGCAATGAGAAAATTATCTTCTGCAAGATTATTTGAAGACGGCGAAGTAAAAGTAACTTTGAGGGTTCAAAATAAAAGTGCATTATCAAAAATTGTAGAAGTAAGAGATAGAGTTCCTGAAGTAATGAGAATTAAAGAAGGTGCTAACTACATAATAATGGAATTAGGGCCTAGAAGGGAAACATTCATTGAATATACTATCGAAACACCTCTTAGAGGATTTTACACAATTGGTCCAGTATCTATTAGAATGCAAGATACGTTTGGAATGTTTCATAAAGAAAAAGAAGTCCAAGTCTATGACGATTTCTTAGTATTTCCAAAGATGGAAGACCTAAAAGATACTTTCGTAAAAAGTAAGGTTCCAAAAATATTCACGGGTGCTGTGAATATTAGGCAACCAGGTCCTGGTTCGGAATTTTATTCACTCAGAGACTATTACCAAGGAGATGAATTTAGATCTATTAATTGGAAAGCATATGCTAGATCAGGTAAATTAATGATTAATGAAAGAGAAAGAGATGCAGTAAGCGATATAATTTTAATTGTCGACAGTAGATCTGTAGCTGAGACTGGCCCAGTAAGTAGAAATGCCCTCGTTTATTCTACTAGGGCAGCAGCAAGCTTAGCTAAATATTTTTTATCAAGGCGTGACTCTGTGGGATTAGTAGTTTACGGAAATGAAATTGTCAGCGTAGATAGAGATACTGGTAAAAAACAACTTTATGTGATTTTAACTAAATTAGCAGGTGCTATGGCAAGAGGTGAAGTTCCATTACAAGTTGTGGTAAATCGAATTTTACCGCACATTAACAAAGGAAGCCCAATAATCGTATTATCTAACCTTGAATCAGATCCTACGATTGTTAATGCATTAAGAGATGTTAGAGCAAGAGATTTTGACGTAACTGTTCTTTCACCATCTAGTTTAGAATTTGAATTTGATGCCAGAAGATTAGATTCTGTTGGTTACGAAGTCTTGAAGACAGAAAGAGACGTATTAATTTCAGAATTGCGATCAATGGGGGTATTCATTTGTGATTGGGAACCAGACATGTTACTATCAACTGCACTTGCTGGTGCAAGAGGTTTTTGAGGTGAAATTATGACTGCAGGTACTCCACAAATTCCAACTGCCAATAAATCAACAGCCCATCTTTATGATGGTAAAACTGTAAGGGCAGCTGCACCAAGTCGTAAAAAAGCCGCAGGTAATATGAAATTAGGAACAGAAATTCCAAAAGATGCTATTCCTGAAGTACAAGTCCCATCATTTGTAGAAAGTCTACTAGGCGGACCTATAGTACCAAAAGTGAAATTCTTACCAGCGGATAAAATGGTTAAAAATCTACAGCTTTCAGCATATGGAGTATTATTTATTTTAACATTTTTAACATATATTACAACTCCATCAAGCGGNACCATTTGGCAAACTATTCTTGGGACTGGTGCATTTACAAATATTATTCATTTGTTAATTCTAACCTCTGCTGGGTTGATTGGAGTATATGCGATTAAAGCTAGAGATCCTAGATGGATGCTTGCATCGTATTTATTATTCATATTCTTCGGACTTAGATTCGCATCAAGCCAAGTAACTCTTGCATGGGGAGGTGGAGATGGAGATGTCTTTGATTTACAAAAAAATACTTGGATGGAAATGTTACTAGTAGTTCTTTATGCNGTAAGTTTAGTNATGTACTTAGAACTNACAAATTCAGTNATNNGNTTTAGTATGTTAGANACAAGTATAAANACAAATGAAGTNTATGTAATGAATGTTAAAAGTATTATTAAAAAATACTACAGAAGTATATTCATCAACCCTACAGTAGCAGGAATTTTAGCAGCATTGGTTCTTTCAATTAATACAATNATACCATTTTTCATAAATTTATTTTCGGCTGAAACAGCATTAAGAATGGAAAATAGTGTTGAACTCATAAGTGTATATGGTGTTGCAATTGGGAGTTTGATTGTATTTGCAATTGTGGGAATATTATTTGCAATCAATTTACCACTTAGAATTCAAAAATACCGAGAAAAATCAACTACTGAATAATAAATTAATTATTCACTCTCATCNNANATTGANGATTTAAATAAAGACCTTGANCCTACATTNCCTCTATGTCTATCTTCTATNACTCTCATTTTATTTCTAACTCTAGTAAATAAAAAATAAAANCCNACNTACAAAGCNAATGCATTAAAACATAGNAAAAGTAATTCNGTTGAACCCCAATCNNAAATTTCAGCCATTTTANCCACTTACTACAANGGNGGNCTTACTTCAATATCAACATCACCTGAAGGTATTCCAATACAAGATAATCTTGCCNTATTTTCAATTAAATCTAAATCAAGTCCTGGAGGTAATTCATCAGGTAAAGCCACAATACCCGAATTTAATGTGACCATACAAGTTCCACATGTACCAGAAGTACAATTTGTAGGTATTTCCACTCCACTTAATTTAGATAATTCAGAAATTGTATCTGTACCATCATGTTTACTCACCCCAAGTAACTGACTTCCTCGGAAAAATCTAATTACTCCAGAGAGTTTTTGCTTCTCTTCATGCATAGATTGGCCTCAACGATCTTCATAATGTGTCCAACGACCTGTTTGTTTATTGAAAAATAAACCTGCTTTNTTCATCCATTTATTGAATTTAGTTGCTCCTGCACCAGTTCTAAGAATGAAATCTTCTCGATCTTCTTGTGCTTGAATATATCCCTTTGCAGCCAAAGTTTGATCGATCCAATCATTTATTGACATTAGACCAGCACTAATTGTACTTGCTTTAGCTGCTTCAGCCATAGCATCTGCACTGGCTCCAGTTCTTTCGAGATCTCTCTTAATTAATTGCTCGATTGATTCATAATTAGATGCTGCTGGTTTGGGTGGAACTAAATTTCTAGGTGATTTACCCTCGATTATTTTTATTTTATTTCCATTAACTACTCTTTTTTCTACTACTTCAGATAATTTTGAATTAAATGTCTGCTCACATTCATAACANATAAATGACCAGTTGTCTAATTCATCCATATTTCTAGAACTTCTAGGGTCTAATTCATCTCCACAATGAGGGCATTCATGTAAAATCATCAATGGAACTCTTTTTCTTCTGAAATCTACTATATCTTGAGGAAGTCCNTTTAAACTCAACAATTCCCAATCTCTGGCTGCTTCCATATTCCTCGTTTCAAATTGATCTCTAAGTTTTACTTTTTGATCGTCTTTAGTTTCATCATCTAAATTATTCGCTAATTTAATTAGCAATTCACATGTTTTACCTAAACGATTCATAACAATTTTATCAGCGCGATATTTTTCTACTTTAGCTAATTTTAATCTTTCAAGTTCTTCTTCTAAATCTGCTAAAATATCTTTTTGTTGACGCTTAAATCGCTCTTCTTCNATTTTATCCATCTTCTTTTTATCCGAAGTTAATACTTTAGACAGNTATCTTTGTCTACCCTGACTTGATGGTTCAGCAGAGATTACAGATAATACNGATTCTGCAACTTTCTTTTTTAAACCATAATTATCAGTAAGTGTCTCAATTGTNATNTTCTTTAAATCACCAATTTTTAATCCTGCGTCTGCTAAAGTCATTGAAGTTGTTTCATCAATTCCTCTACGCAATAATGCCAGATATGTATCCTTCTTTGCCATGGCTCTTTCCCTCCCCCGTGTCAGCCCCAAAAGTCATTCATATGTTAACTCAGTGTTTACAAATCATTCTTAGATTTGTCAATTTGTGCAGAAAATTCAACCCAATCTTGTAAAGAAAGTTCTTCAGGGCGACTATCAATAAACCCTTCTTNCATTGATGAAAAAGCATTTTTAATCATTTTTTCCCAATTTTTAGGATCATAACCATGCTTCAATTTTAATTTCGATGGTTGGCGTTTTAATGAATTTCTTAATTTTTTCCTTCTCTGATTAAAACTTGCAACTGAAATTGCGCGAATCAATCTTTTATTGGGTGGATCAAGATTTTTAGAATTTAAAAATTCTAAAATCTCTTCGGAGGATAATAAGTCTCTCCTTTTCAAACTGACTAATCTACTATCAATTTTTGGCTGGGGTTTGAAGCATGAAGGTGGAATCTTTCTTCCAANAGTAATTTCCCAATCTAAAGAAGTTGTAATCCATAATGACCCTCTATTTGATATATGTTCTCCACCAATTATTCTTCTTGCAAATTCTTCTTGAAACATGAAAACACAGTTTTCAATTCCATGACCCTCATTACAAATTTTAGTAATTTTTTCTAAAAGAGGACTAGATATTTGATACGGGATATTAGCCACGATATCTGTAAAGTCTGAGGGCCATTCTAATTTCAAAGCATCTCCTTTAATCAATTCTAATTGCTTTGAATTTATTTCATTTTTAAAAATATGAGAAATATGATTACAAATAATTTCATCGATTTCAATTCCAATTACATCATGTCCCTTTTGTAATAATTTTTGAGTTAAAGCCCCAGGCCCCAAACCAACTTCCAAAATTTTCTTTTTTCCTGTCTTTATATCTAAATCTGCAAGAATACTAATTGATTCTATCACAGAATCATCTACTAAAAAATTCTGTCCTAAATCCTTATTTGAATAATAATCAGATAGTAGAATATCGGCTAGTTGTCTTGAACTATACACGTTACTCAAACTGCACCAATATTTTGTTTTACCACATCAAGAATTAATTCTATTTCAGAAGTTTCTAAAGAAATTCTACGACTTGCAAGAATTGCCCGGACTTCATCATTATTTAATGGCATTACTTCTGCCAATTTAGCAGCGATTTCAGGATATTTTGAAATACTCTCCATTTCTAAAAACATACTATACATTTCTTGAAAAATATTAGATTCTGTTTTATATCCATTACGTAAATCACTTGCTGACCATTCGGCATGTTGTAATGCCATTTTTTGTTCATAAGTTAAAAAACCTCTACGTTTTTGTGTTTCAATCAATGCGTCTCTTACTAATGCATAATCAATATACTCATCTTCTGCCATTATTTTTCACATCCTATTCAACTGAACGAAGGTGCTCTGGACGAGCAACTACAGTTTTAGATTTGTTTCCATCCTTCACAGAAACTACCCATGCTGCACCTTGTTTNCCNGNGATNANACCNGTTCTTCCNTGAAANCTNCGGTTAGGCATACCCTTTTGTTGGCCGCCATCAATTACTATTGCAACTCGGTCTCCTTCGGAGTACTGATGTATGATTCTATCTATGTTCAATCTACTTCTTTCAGACTTACTTCTACTAGCAATAAACCTTGTACCTTGTCGTTGACCTTTAGACCTCTTCATATTTTAACGCCTCAAACCACAAACTGGTGCGTTGCGGCCACCAGCCCACCTGTAATAAGTCAATCGCCTAATCAGAATGTATGTCAATAACGTCTAACCACTCAACTTCACACTTTAAATCAAGNAATTCTGCAACGGAGGGGNTCGTTCTTCCACTATCNGAAGTAACCATTTCTTTGATGTAGGTGCCTGATTGAGCTCTAAGTTTAAATTGTACAGAATTACCATCTACTTTAATTTCAAAAAGATCAATAATTTTTCTTTTCCTAATTTTATCTGCTCTTCTATGAGAAACTCTTTTTGGAGTTCTTTGATTAAGTTCTACTCCATTTAATTTTGAGATTCTAGAAATAATTTCATCATCATTTAATGGAATTTCAAGTTCATTACCATCTTGGTCTAAATTTGAAATCTTAAAACAAATATGATATGATTTATCGGCTGCTGCATCTTTAACTCTTACAACTTCAGATTTATTTGAAATCCTTAATTTTTTTATCTCAACTCTACCATCTGCAGATTTATTCACCAAATTAGTTAATTTTTCTAATTCTGCATTTCTTTTCTTAGGGTTTTTTAATTCGATTACAGTAGGTCTACCANTTCCTAAACAGCGTACNTCTATATCTTCTCTGCCCATTGAATGAGTAGAATGTGATTCTGCCAAGAAAACCTCCAATAATGGATCTGCAATTAATGACTGGACAGATTCAAGATATTGTAATCCAGTATTATTACAATTTTCGCATCCTCTGCCTTTACAAGTTCTACAATTCCATTTAGTCTGTGGTAACCCTCTTTCATGTTTGCAATACCTGGTATATAGATATAAAGAGCGACATTCCAATTTAATTGATAAAGTTAAACAATCAATTAATGCAAGTATTTCAGGTGATTCATTTACGATTTCAATTTCATTCCCGATTAGCNTTCTAATTTTCATTGATATCTCTGAAGATAATGCTTGCTTAAGATTGGAGCTTCTTTTAGCTCCAAAATTAATTCTAATATACTCTTCCGATTCCAATAAGTCATTTGGCAGCTGGAATCCTAATTGTAATCTTGAAAACTCATATTCCTTTAATTCTGAAATCAACCTTGAAGTAATGATGTCAAGTTCTGAAAATAAATCCTCGCAAAGGGGACATATTTTTTCAATATTTTCCAAATCAGGATTGTGTTTTAAAACTTCATTTCTAATTTCAGCACCCACTTCCTCCAATGTCCTGTTTACTAGTGAGACACCCCCTACTCTCCCTAAACAAAAGTCACAACATCCAATCTTTACTAAATGGGTTTGTCCACTAATGGAGGGTGCTGGAGAAATTTCATAATTATCGTCATAGAAATCTAAATCATCAATTAATAAGTTAGATTCATTAATTTCTTCTNCTTCAAAAATATTCTCTCCTGTACCATATTGAGCTGAAGAATAATTAGTCCAATCATCNTCAGAATTATCTTCAGTCATTTATTCACCANATATTCTAGCGGGGATGAACCACACAAGAACATGTTTCCCAAACCGATTTAGTATTAATTATTTTCAACTAAATTTCATTCTTCTTCTATTGGTTTATCAATAAAACAAATTGCTGATGTTGTAATTACTAATGCTGCAATTAAGGATAATCCAATCATTGCCGCTGAATAAAACCCGAATAAATTAAACACGCCCATTGGTGAAAATGTAATTACTGCAAATCCCATAATATCTGATACTGCTGCACCAAAAAGAGCGATGCCAGAAGTACTTACCACATGTTGTAAAGATGAAGCGGGGTCAGCATTTTTATTCTTATTTTTCTCTTCCCTATATCTTTCAGTAACATGTATACAATAATCAATTCCCACCCCCAGAGATAATGAAGAAATTACTAAAGTAATTACATTCAAACTATCTCCCATGAGGTAAATAAAGCCATATAACCAAATTACCACTAAGATAATCGGTAAGGTTGTTAATAAAGATTGTTTAAATGAACGAAAACCAATCCACAGAGTTGTCAATACTAAAAGTATTCCAAAGACTAAAGATCTTTGAAATTCGCCTTCAAATTTTTCAGAAGCCACTGCTCTTGATACTGGTTCTCCACAAGGAATAATCCAACTAACTGGATAGTTTTCTTCCAAAAACGCTCCTTCTAAACTAGTTTGTTGTCCGTTAGACTTACTTAAATTTGTAAAAGGACTTGCGTCCCTCATTAACTCTTCAAGAAATAGTCCAACTTCAGGGAAATTTTCTGCCTGACGAATTCCATATCTCATTACCATATGTGTATATCTTGGTTCTTCACCTGAAGTCGTCAACCAGGGTTTGTCTGGATCTAATGTATCACTTGGATAAATATACAATTCAACCACGGATTTTGGAATTGCAGCTCCAGTAGCACTACTTTCGGGAACACCATAAAGATAGGTATATCCAAAGAAAAATGCTAAACATCCTCTATCTCTAAAGTCAGGATAATTGAAATCTAGTAAATGTGGATTACTTGCTATTTGAAGTGGATCTAATTTCATTTCCTTAGGTAGTAACCGTTGAAGATGATTCAAACCACCCTCATCTGAAAAATTAAGACTAGAGCATCCCACTCCATTTTCTTCTAAACTGGTATTCCAACCAACCTCTTCAAAAGGAGTGATGTTGAATAACATTGATGCTAATGAACCCACCACAATTTCATCTATTGCATTTAAATCAGCATTATTGCTAGCATCTCTTCCAATTTTATCTGCAACTTCACCATCTGGGCCAATTTTGTTTATATTTTCCCTAAATTCAGGAATACCTGCTAAAACACTCGGATTTAACATATCACCTTCTATCAGAAGTGCTGCTTGCTCACCTTCAGTTGGAAATCTATCAAGCACGATACCAACGCCTGCAGAAAAGTCTGCTTCAGGATCTAACATATCCTCTACCTCAAAATCACCTTCCAAAGAAAACATTCCAATTAATGATGGAATTGTAATCAATATTGCTAAAATTAAAATAATTAATGGATTTTTTCCCTTAGTTGAAAATTGTGCAAATTTTTTCAGTAGATCTCCTACACCAGCACTACTTAATTCTCTTTCAGGATCTAATTTCCCGATTTTTGATAAATATTCATCAATACTTAATCTAACTAAAGGAACCCAAATTCCAGTCAATAAAAAAGCTGCGAAAACTCCTGCCGCAGCTTCTATTCCAAAACTACGAAGTGCTGGAATATTAGAGATTAGATTTGAACCGAATGCTACTATTGTCGTTAAAGAAGTTAGTAAAATAGCTCTTCCAACTCTGTCTAAAGTGATTCTAGTTGAAGGTATAATTCCTTTAGAATTCCTTCTTTCTTCTTTATATCTATGCAGCACATGTAATGAATCGTCAATACCTAAAGCAATTATCAAGATAGGTAAAAGATTAGAAAATTGTGATCTAAAAATTATTGAGATTCCAAAAAAGTTACCAATAGATGCTATCCATCCAATAAATCCTTGCATCCATATCAAAGATAAACCTAAAGCAACTAATACTAGTAATACATCTGTTCTTCTTCTCAATGAAAGCCATAAAAATAAACTGATAATAATCAACATTATGATAATTAATCCAATACTTGATTGCATTTCTCTGTTAACTTCAACATTTATCCCAGTAGGTCCTAGTAACAAAGTTACTGTAGAATTATCTGTGGTTCTCACTTCCCCCTCTAAAGCCAATAAACTCCATTCAAATGCACACGGCGTTCCATCTTGAGATAAGACTAAACACTGTTCAGAATTATAAATGGGGGGATTGATTACTAATTCACCATTGTTAACTAAATAACCTCCAATACTAATTTTCCCATCAATCATACCAACCTCTTTTTCTTGATAAGCATCTTTCCAAATAAATGTCCATCCATCATCTTCCAACGACAATTTATCAAGATGCATTAGAATCCAAGTTGAACTAGCTGTCCATCTACCTTTCACTAAAAAATCCGTATTAGTGATATCTCCATTTAAGGGACCAAATACATCAGAGGTNTCATCTTGAACGAATGTTCTATCATTTGATANCCACCTAATAAAATTACCATTAGAATTCATTATTATTCTATTTACTGCTAAATCAATATGTTCTTGGGTTAAATTTAGATCATCAAATTTAAGACATTCTAACTCTCCGCAATCATACCAATTGGTTGCTGGAGGTACTAAATTACCATAGATATCAACAGTAGGGTTAGTGATATAACTCTCATTATTCATGAAAGTTCTTAAGTGATTGGGTATTGTCAAAATCCCATTACTTTCAACTCCCACAACATCATTTACCATAGGAGTTAGATAATCTGAAATTAAGTTATTTTCTATCACTCGTGTTTTTGATTCAATTTCCCTTAATATGGTTAAATTGAGNATTCCTCCTTTAGGTTCATNAATTGGNTTTTCTAAATCATAAGGTATTATCTCTTCTGATTGAGGTAATCTAGTATAATCAAAATTNCCATTTTCTAAAAATCTATCCTCCGGAGAAAAACCTGTTCCAACAAACTTTGGATCTCTTACAGTAACTAAAAGTGCAAAAATTTCACTTGATGTTGATAATTCTTGATTTACAAATTCTTCTGCAACTATTTCTTCTGCATCAATATTATACGCTTCTAAATCGATCGGTTCCAATGCTTTAATTGCGCTTGGCAATAATAAAATTGTCAGAATAAATACCACTAAATGCACTTTATTTTTTTGAGGAATTAAAAAATTAGCGAGACGGAAAAAATATCTTTCATTGGTAGAATTTCGACTCACAGTAATTTCCTATATTTTTTACTTCATAACATTGTGTATTGTAACATAATGTTATCTTTTTTTAATTACAATCATAAATCAAAGCGAGATTTTTTGGCGGTTTGCTTTAAATGTCGTTGTAAGGTCGCACGGCCGCTGAGGATTATATATGGCCGAATTTGATGCTGACGGAGAACAACGTAGATTCGAGGATACTGTGCAAGAATGGCAAGATTCGATTGAGACAAATGTTCGTAAAATCGGAAAAGGTTCTTGGGCAAGAATTTTACGTATGGCAAGAAAACCATCAAAAAAAGAATTAAAACAAACTATTTATGTCTGTGGCATTGGTATGATTGTGCTTGGATTTATTGGTTTCGTAGTTCTAGTAATAATGGATAATTTCCTACCTTGGATATTTAATTCATTGATGAATTGAGTTGATTAAAATGGCTGATAGTTACATTGTATTTGTAAGACATGGTGAAAAATTATTGCTTCTAAAAAGAGCAAGTGAAGAATTTATGGGACAATGGGATGGAGTTTTTGATTTTGGTGATGGTCATAATCAAGAAAATGTCCTCAATAGAGTTTCGGATGCAACAGGCATCACATTAGAAAATTTAACATTTGTAAGGGCTGCTGAAAATGCAAGATATATTGAAATCGGAAATAGAGTTTCAGACATTACACCTGTATTAGTTTTGAGTGAAACAGAGGATGTCAATCCATCCACAATCTATGATGATTTCATTTGGGTTGATCCTGGTGATATAGCTTGGGAAAATAGAGAAAAGCATAATTCAAGAACCCTTTGTTATACTGACAACAGAGTAGATGGTTCAGAAAGATGGTTAGTTGAAATGTATGGAGATGTAGCATCAAGCCTTTATATTGTTAAAACCGCAATTGGTTCAGAAAAGAAAGTCTCACAGGAAATGCACGCAAGATTATCAGGTACAGGAAGTCTTCAATCGGCATTAGGTGAAATCTTTAGTGTGCTTCACCCTACTCAAATGAGAGGATATGTATTTGTTGAAGCAAGTGCTAAACATCATGTTGAAAAATTAATTGGTCGTGTAGGTGGTAAAGATAGAGCTACTAGAGGTGTAGTAACTACAACACCTTTGAAAAATGCAAAAGGCGTTCTTGGAGCCGAGGTGCCGTTGAAAGATGTATTACCATATTTAGAACCAAAGTCAGCCACAACTGGAATCGATATTGGTTGTTTAGTAGAAATTGTTAGTGGTGCATTCAAAGGTGAAAAAGCAAGAGTTCTTGCAGTTGCAGATACTAAAGAAGAGATTTCAATGGAATTATATGAAGCAGATATTCCTATGACATTAAACATGCGTGCAGACCATGTTAGAGTCATTGAAAGGATTGAATGAGGAATAATTGCGATTAAATAGGGGAAGTAGGTCGCAGAGTCGCTACAGAAAGGTGAAAATCATGTCAGACAACTGGACTAGCCGTCGTATTCGTAAAGCACTAGGTGTGCAAAAATGCAATGGAAGTTGGGAGGCTGCTGTAGAAGAATTAACTATGGATCAAGTTATTTCGATTGCAAAAGAGAAAAGTTCTGATTTAACAGGTGCTGATATACGTGCAATGGCTAGAGAAGTTATTGGAACATGTCAATCAATGAGGGTCTGTGTAGATGGAATGAGACCGAAAAAAGTCATCCAAGCAATGGATGCAGGAGATTATGACGGGAAATTCAATTAATTAATACACGAATTGCGGGAGAGGTGTTCCTCGCTGACCGCAGAGGTGAAAAAATATGGAAGAAAAAATAAATGAAGCATTGAAATCTGCTCTTGAAAGAGCTCCTGAACGTAAATTTACAGAGTCTGTAGAACTTGCTTTTACCTTGAAAGATGTAGATTTAAAAATCCCAACAAACCGTGTTCAAGAAGAAATAAGACTTCCTCATGGCCGCGGTAAAGAAATCAAGATCGCAATGTTTGCTGCTGGTGAATTAGCCACAAAAGCAAGAAAAGGAGAAATTCATATTATTGATCCTTCTACGATAGAAGATCTTGGTGGAAACAAAAGTTCTGCTAAAAAATTAGCGAATAAATACGATTATTTCCTTTCAGAAGTCCCTCATATGGGACTAGTCGGAAGATACCTTGGTGTTGTCTTAGGTCCTAGAGGGAAAATGCCTAGACCTGTACCTCCAACAGTCGATCCGAGCATGATGGCTGCAGGATTGAAAAATACAGTAGTTGTTAGAAGTAGGGATAAAATGACGTTTCATGTTGCAATTGGAACAAGAACCCAAAGTGAAGAACATCTAATGGAAAATGTGATGACGGTTTACAACAGAGTTACTTCAAAGTTAGAAAGAGGTATAGGTAACATTAGGTCATTATTCATAAAAACATCAATGGGTCCTGCAATTCAAGTAGAGGTGATCAACTAATGATTGCAAAAGCTGCTCCTTGGAAACATGGAACTATATCAAAATTAAGTGAGGATATTTCACGAGGCGGAACTTTGGCAATTATTGATATTCACGGTATTCCTGCTGATGCTATGCTAGGTATGAGAAAAACACTCAGAGAATCAATGTCAATTCGAGTTGCTAAAAAGAAACTAATGAATCGTGCTTGGAATGAAGCAAATTTAGATACTGGTATTCTGGAAGAAATGTATGGAAACGCAGTACAACCTGCATTAGTTCAAACATCAAAATATGATAGTTTTGCTCTGTTTTCAGAATTAAAAAAGACTGAAGCAGGAAGAGCTGCCAAACCCGGAGATGTCGCACCAAAAGACATTGTTGTAGAAAAACAAGATACTGGTTTAGCCCCTGGACCAATAGTTGGTGATTTGAATTCAATCGGTATTCCTGCAAAAATTATGAAAGGATCAGTTCATATTCAGAAAGATACAGTTGCTATAAAAGAAGGAGAAACCTTTGAAGGAGATTTAGGTATGATGCTTTCTAAATTAGGCATTAACCCAATTATAACGGGTCTGAAATTAATTTCAACATATGAGAATGGAACAAAATTCACCCCAGATATCCTAGATATCAACTTTGATGAATTCCGCTCAGAAGTAATTGGTGCTGTGTCCGCAACTTTCAACCTTGCATGTAATGTAGGCTGGCTGACGAAAGTAACAATGCCTACAATGTTATCAAAAGCTGCTTCTGAAGCAATGAATGTTGCTGTAGAAGCAGGAGTTACGAATGACAAAACATTACCAATCTTTATTGGAAGAGCTAATGCTTCAATGCTTGGATTAGCTTCACAATTAGATTCCTCGGCCCTCGATGATGAGTTGGCCTCAATATTAGGAGCGGCTGCTACAGCAGCTGCTGCTGAATCTACATCCGTAGTAGAAGAAACTGAATCTGCTCCCGCTGAGGCAGAAGAAGAAGAGGAAGATGAACCCGAAGAATTCGGGGGACTTGGCGACCTGTTCGGTTAGAACAAAAAATAAGAGGTGAAAAAAAATGGAATATGTATATGCTGCTATGTTACTGCATTCCGCAGGCAAGGAGATTAATGAAAAGAACGTGAAAGCCGTACTAAAAGGTGCTGGTGTTGATGCTGATGATGGTCGAGTTAAGGCTTTAATCGCATCATTAGATGGTATAGACATTGATGAAGCAATGTCAACTGCTGTTGCTGCACCCGTAGCCGCTGCTCCTGCAGCTGGTGGATCTGGTGCTGCTGAAGCTGCTGAAGAAGCTCCTGCTGAGGAAGAAGAAGAAGAAGAAGAGTCTGGGTTTGAAGGTCTAGGTTCACTCTTTGGTTAATTAAAGCAATAAGAGAAATACCGAGCAATATTTGCGAGTGGGGGACTAATGTCCACATATCGGTCAATGCCTCTTAGGCCGTTAACAAACAAAAATAAAACAAGAATTCAAGGCTAGTACGCGCTAGCGCTAGCATGGTGAAACTCCAAACTGTAGAATTTTCAACGTGTTTGAAGCCTACAGAAATGATTCGAGAGTTAAGACAAATTGTTGTAAATCATGGATGGAAGTATGAACGTATAGATGGTGTTCGTACAGTTGATAGATTTGCAATAGTATTACCAATTACACAACTTGCAAAAAGTCTAGGAATTAAAATCACAAATGGCCCATATAAGGGTCTAGAAATGTTATCATGGAGCCATACTCCTGGTTCTTCGGGAAGTTTACACTTTACATCATGGTGCTTTCCAATAAAATTAAAACAAGAAGATTTTGAAAAT
>NZRR01000046.1 GCA_002696315.1 Methanobacteriota archaeon
ATGCATCACCGAATGTTGGCGTTACTCCATCGAAGAAAACACAATCTCCAGAAGCAATTTCTAATGCACCTGATAATTCAGTTACAACATGTACCATTTCATCACCACATGATGATGCTCCAGAAGCACAATTTACTACCCAAGAAAAGGTAGATTGAGCATTTAGAGCCATGTTAGATGCATTTTGATCTTCTGCAGGATCTCCGTTAACTTGTAGTTCCCAAGACCATTCATGTGGATGTCCTGCTTTCACGTCTGCAACTGCAGATAATGTTTGTCCAGCAGCATCCATACAATCTTGTGCTGTTGAATCATTCGTCATTGCCTCACATGTAAATTCTGCAGAGTCTATTGTAAACGTAACATTAAATGTCCAATCCTCGTCAACTGTACCTAATTGTTCTGCTGAACATCCATTGGCATCGGTTTCTGTTCCTTCTGTGTCTGGACATGTATCATCACAGTCATCGACACCGTCTCCATCAGTATCAGTTCCTGGTTCACAAATCCCGTCTTCAACTTCACAACCATCAGCATCTACAACTGCATCAGAAACTGTATTTGGACATAAATCGGAATCATTTCCAACTCCATCTCTGTCATCGTCATCTTTGTCGACTGCACTGCAATCTGCTTCATGATATGTTGCTGTAAAATCAAAATCATCTACATCAGCACGATAAGAAAATTCGGATTCTAATTCTGTCCCATCTGCTTTTTCAATTGATAAAGCACACCATGAGTCACCATCTACGACTGATACTTGAGTATTCCATTCAGGAAGACGATCTGCGTCGCCATCCTTATCTCCAAGAGGGCCAAAGGTCATGACCAAGTTTTGACCTGCCAGATCATCCGGAGTCATGGACATTTCTAGAGTAATTGAAACTGTCCAACTGTTGTTATCATCAGTTGTCCCTTCTAGACCCGTTACTGCTGTTGTAATATCCCAAACAATTGTGGTATCTTCTGGTGCTGATTCATCTTGACCTTCTAAATTCATATCCCAAACATGAGATCTGTGAGCAACTTGTAACTCTGCGAGTGACATGCTTGCCAATGCGGTCGTATATTCTTCTGCTTCACTAGCATCAACTGTTCCATCTCTTTCATCTGGGTCTTGACTATCTGCTGTATTTCTTAATATGGACGGATAATCCCAAGTTAATGCGACGCTAACGGTCATTTCATTCGTTTCTTCATCATGATCAACTGAAATAGTAACCATGTGCATATCTTCTGGAGGAGCTTCTTCGCCTGCGGCTGAAACTACTGATGCAAATCCAGATGCACAAAGCAATATTGCAATTAATACGTTCATTATTGTTTTTGTGTTCATAATAGGTACACCTCTATGCTGTAACCACGACAATGATATTAGATATATACCCTCCGTAGACATATATTTTAACGATATTATACAAGGATGGGGCATGGAAGGCATGTTTAATCAAAAATATCGTATCTTTACACCAATATTAATTTGTATTTTTTTATGTTTAAATTCTCCAATTACTATGGCTGAAACTGGAGAAAATATCACCCCCGATTTAGAAAACTCTCCCCTAGAAAATCTAACATTTACGACCCCAAGTGAAGATCTTTCAGAATGGGAAATAAGTGTCTCTGTTTCCGAAAGTTCTGGAAATGTAACAAAATTAAAATTAGAAACTCAGATTTGTGTCTTTGACCCTATTTTATGTCATGCTCCTGAAATTATTGATATGACGAATACTGATAATTCTTGGAATGGAATTATTACAACCCTAGAAAAACATTCCTATGTAAATTGGAGAATACATATTGTATATGAAAATGGATCAGAAATACTTGTTCCAGAACGATCAGAGGGGTATGCAAAGGTATGGAGCACATGTTGGGAAATTATGCAAAATCAAGAAATTATCACTGGTGGAGATAAATGTGACGATGTCATTGACGAAGATGGAAGAAACATTAGTGGTTTTCCAATATTTAGTGCGATTATTTCATTAACATTTGCAACTATTGTAATTAATAGAAATCAATAATTAGAATTATAAAACTCAATTATTCTTGAAAAGAAAATTTTAGATGCGATTCCCCATGAATCCATAATTAATGAACAATTCATAGAATCCTCTGAAAGATGTGAATCTGAAAATCCTGGAGACATTAAATCGCTCCTAACGAGNGGTAAACTTAATNTTTCGGATTTTATACTAATTTCTATATGGTTATTTTTTTTGGTCACTAACAAAAACNTACCTAATGTGATTTTTTTAGAGGTAGACTTTATACNTACTTTTTCTGATTTAAGTAATCTCAAAATTACATCAAATAACTCNTCTGAATTTTGATGATTTTGGCTTGACTCAGGTAATCCAGAAATATATTCTAAATTTGTTTNCCCATATGCATCAAGAAAAGATAAATCTGTTTCATTTTGAGAAAATAAATCATCAAATCCTTTAGATAGTTTCTTTTTACTCATTTTATCACTCTATATTCTGTGTAGATGATTCTGTCCAACCAATTATCCTTCCATTAGTGGCATCAACTAATAATTCTACAGAAATATCCCATCCATCTTCTTGATAACTACGATGTAAATCGAAACTAACTGCACCTTCATCTCGATTAATCAAATCTAACACTTCATTAAAATCATCACTAGGAGTAATTACAAGATAGCCTACTTTTGTTTCTCCAGTTAATTCTCCATTTGTAGCTATTATTCCATTAGAGCCCGATAATTCAGGGAATTTGTTTGAATTAAGAATTCTATTTTCTAGTTCCGCTAATGAGTTTGTAATACTAATTGAATCAGAATTATGGGCAATTGATTGCGAATCATATAATCCTGAATCGTCTATTTCACAGTAATCGCTACCGTTGATATTCTCTCTGATTTCAATTAGTGCCCAACCACTTTGATCTGCAGGGTCTACCCAACTAAAATTCCAATAAGTCATCGCACTATTTGAACGGTCATCTATAGCACGCCAAATATATCCGCCAGAATCTAGTTTAGAAATCAAATCTGAATTAGGTATTGTTTCATTAACACACCTCATTGTTTCTTCAATAGTATATTTTCTTACTTCTGAATTATCAGGCATATGAACTTGATTATCATTACTCCAATCATATGTTGGCGTTAAATGACCTTGTCCTGGTGATGGTCGATTGGAATATGTTTCCTTCCAGTCGACCAAATCTCCACCCGGTGTAAAAGATGTTTCCATCATTAGCATTTGTAAATTAAATTTTCCTTGAGGGATTTCAATATCAAAGAATGTTGTCCCTACTTGTTCTAATAGAGATTTACTGCATGAGGCGCGATCTTCATCAAAATTTGAAATCTTAAGATCAACATATTGTTTTACTGGCCAAGGAGAATCTTTTGATGCCCACAAATTGATTTTTGCAGAACCAAAACATCGATTACTTACTTCTGTATTCTCTAAATAAATTTTCCAAGTTTCTTTACCGCCAACATCATCTGTACCTGCGACAGTCCAATTCCAGTTCCATTTTTCGCCAGATACTCCTTCAGAAAGGAATGCTCCATCTAGTAACTTATCCAATTCTATTGGGGCGAATGCTAATGCTATTCCAGGTATCAGGTTTTGTAAAATCTCTCCAAAGTTTTCTACACCATAAGTAACTGTTTTACCCCTAATAGATCCTAAATCTCCACCTTCGAATTCGTATCCAATATCTGATCTTAATAATTCTTGGTTTCTAATTTCTGTCCATGAATCTACTGATATTTGTGCAAGATTATTATTCAAATTACCCAAAGTAGTACTACTACACTTGCCAGCAATTGGAGTATTGGTTGCAATATCTACATCATCAAAATTATAGTCATACCTTTGTTCTAAAGTTAACCAATCTTCACCAAATGGTCCTGTTTTTTGCACTGCACCTAATTTAGAATCATCTGGTTGATTAGCAATTTCGATACTATCTCCCTTGGTAACGGTTACGCTTCCTGTACCAACATAATCAACCTCTATTTTCCCACACATCTTATCTTCAGCATCTAATTGTTTGGCAATTTGTTCTACTAATTCATCCCCCTCAATTAGTAAATTCCCGTCGCTAATTGAAAATGACATTGAAGATCCATATCTTAATTTATCAGCAGTAAAAGGCTCTGGCTGAGAATAAACATACCAGAATAAACTACCAATCAGTAATCCAACAATTAAGAACGAAAATAACAATTTAGGATTAGAAATTGTTTTTACTAAATCTTTTTCTATTTTTTCTTTGATATTTTTTGTAGAAGGAACAAGATTTGATTCTTCAATAATTTCTGCTTCAAAAATTTCTTCTTCGATCTCGCCTTCCTCTACTATCTCATCCTTTACTTCGGCTTCAATCTCTTTTTCAATAATTTTAATTTCTTTCACTGGTTCTGATTCTTCCAAAATTAATTCTTCTTGTTCTTCATCAATTGATTCGGATTGATCGGGTAAATTATCTAACCATTGTTGTCCATAATGATTCCATTGTTCTATAGTCCAGCCTTTTGGAATCCCTTCCTTGGGAATTGGTGGCCCAATAGTATTCTCAACTATCTCTACTTCGTTTACTTCGACTTGTAAATTCTTTTCAGATTCTAAACCTAATTCTTCCCATGGTACTCCTGCATCTAGCAAACGTTCAATCAAAACTGATTTTGTACCAGAAATTGATAAATCATTATCTAAACAAATCATGCGTAATTCCTTATGACTTAAAGAGGATGGAGGTAAATCCACACTAGATTCATCAGCTTCTGACATATGTTACAATAATGTTGGGGACATTACTAACCTTTCAAGTCTGTTGTTAAAATCATCATACTAATATGTTATTTAACCCCTATCTGACTAACCCAAGGCTCAAAAAGGATTGTTTGTTTAGAAGGTTTGGGTGGGGTTACTTTGCGGTTAGCAATTCTTTCTAGAGGGCCAAGGTTGTATAGTACCAGAAGATTACAAGAAGAGGCCCTAAAAAGAGGAATTCATACAACAATATTAGATCCATTACAATTCACATTATCAATAAGTAAAGACTCACCACAAATATTGCATAAAGGTAACAAAGTAAATTTTGATGCGGTGTTACCTCGAATAGGTCATTCAATTACTTCTCATGGAGTAGCGTTGTTAAAACAATTCGAACAATTAGATATCTATACAGCAAATTCTAGTGAAGGAATTAGACAAAGTAGGAATAAATTACTAGCTGCACAAATTTTAGGTAGGAATAATGTTCCAATTCCAAAAACTGCTTATGTTAGGAATATCAATGATGTTGAACGGGCAATAGATCTTGTTGGAGGTCTTCCGGTTGTAATTAAGGTTTCAGAAGGTACTCAGGGAAGGGGTGTTTATCTTAGACATCTATACAAAGATGCGATTGGGCTTGTCTCTGCATTACTGGATTTGGATCATGAGGTTTTGATTCAAGAATATATTCATGAAAGTCATGGAACCGACATTAGGGCATTGGTAGTTGGTGACAAAGTTGTTGCATGTATGAGAAGAAGAGCAAGAGGGAAAGAATTTCGATCTAATTTCCATCTAAATGGAACCGTAGAAGCCGTTGATTTACCTCCTGAATATGAAGAAATTGCACTCAGGGCTTCAAGAGTTTTAGGGTTAAATATTGCAGGTGTAGATTTATTGGAAGGTAAAAATGGCCCATTAGTACTTGAAATAAATTCATCACCTGGTTTAGAAGGAATAGAAATGGCCTCGGGAGTTAATGTTGCTGAAAAAATAATTGACTTTTTAGAGGAAGACGCACAATTTGTAAAAATAAGTATGGATCAATTACTTTTAACAGTTCCAGGGCATGGTGTATTACCAATTCATTTAGTTAATCACCCTTGGTTGGTAGGAGAAAAAATTGGAGAAGTCTTCAACGGTTTTGGAACTAGTGCTTTCGCACTCTCCAGATCACGTCAGTTAGTCTGGGCTCCAGAAAATGATATGAAATTGAGATATAATGATATTGTAATTTTTTATGGAGATTTACACCAATTACGATTAAATCTAAAAGAAATTTTGAATTTTGAAATATATAATAATCGGAAAATAGCTTCTAATAATGAAAACTCGGAGAAATTCAAAACATATTGATTTGAATGTTTTTTTATTGAATGACACGAAGCATTCAAAGCCTAAGATATCTGAGGTGGCTCGCCATTTAGGCAGGGATGCTGTCGCTTAGCGACAAAAAGAGGGGATGAGATGTCTTTAGATTATAATCAAGAATTAAAGCAATTATTAGACATACAAAAAAAACTCAATGAAAAAAATTTACCCGATAGAATCATGCGTTTATCACATGTTTCTTGGCACCCATGTTGGATTCAACAATTGAAAACTGAAGGAAAAAGTAATAATACAATCAAATCCTATTTATGTGCTGTAAAAAAATTTTTGAAAACTAAAATTTCCTCCAATGATAGGGATTTGTCAAATGGAGATTTAGAAAATATGACAGTGAAAGAATTGAATGCCTACATAAATCCTGAAAATGGAAGATTAGATATTTGGCTGCAGTCAATAAACGATTTGAAACCATCTACCGTAAATGCACGTTTAGCTGCAATTAGCCACTTAATTGAATGGGTTGGACACCATATTCCAGGACATATAATTAGACCGAGGAAAGGTAAGCAAATACCAAAAATCCTTTCTAATGAAGAATTAAAAAATGTCAGAACTGCTGCATTTAATAGTGAAAATCCTCTTGCTCACTTAATAGTCACATTCCTATTAGAAACCGGGATTAGAGTAAGTGAATTATGTAGTCTAAATATTCATGACGTCGATTTTAAAGATAAAAGTGCAAGAGTTGTTGGAGGTAAAGGAAATAAAGATCGAATGGTACTTTATACTGATCAAACTGATGAAGTTTTAAATTGTTGGCTAGTTCTAAGAAATAAAATAAATTTAGTTGATGATGATGCACTACTAGTTAATTCAAAAGGAAAAAGAATCACGCCAAGAGGAATTCAAAAAATGATGGACAGAATCGCTGAGGATGCAAATATCTCTAGAAAAAGATTATCTCCGCATGTTTTAAGGCATAATTTTGCAACAGGCCTACTAGAGCGTGGAGCAGATATTGTTTCAATTCAACGCTTACTTGGACATGCTAATATACAAACAACTCGAGTATATTTGGAAATTAACGATCAAACACTAAGAGAAGTTTACACTAGAGCGCAAAGTAATTTAGAACGGATTGAAGAATAAAATCTATTTTTTTCCGGTTCTTTTAGATATCTTCTCGGGTCCTTTCCAAGATTTAGAAGATACAATTTTATTCCCTGAATGCCCCGGAATTGGACAAAATTTTCCACTTCTGCAGCGACTACATTTTTCTTTATTTGGTACTTCAACAACTTTACGTAGTCGCCCATACTTACGCCTTGGCATTAATTAAAGCAGGAACAACAAGAGCATAATAATTACTTTATCTTTTATTCTTCTGAATTCTAGAAAGCATATCTCCAACTGATTTAGGTGCTTTAATTATTCCTTTCTTTGCTAATTTTGTAGCTTCTCTTTTAGCTGCAGCGGCTTTCTTAGTTGCAGCGGCTTTCTTTGCTGCGGCTGCTTTCTTAGCCGCATTTGCTTTACGTGTAGCTGCGGCTTTCTTTGCTGCTGCTGCTCTCTTCGCTTTAGCTGCTACTTCTGCGGCTGCTTTCTTAGCCGCATTTGCTTTACGTGTAGCTGCAGCTTTTTTTGCTGCTGCCGCTCTCTTCGCTTTGGCTGCTACTTCTGCGGCTGATTTCTTAGCCGCATTTGCTTTACGTGTGGCTGCAGCTTTCTTTGCTGCTGCTGATTTTTTACTATTTTTTGAATTAGAGTTCTTTGCTGCCAACTTAATCCCCTGTGATACGCGGGTGGAGTACAAACGTATGAATTTGGCGTTAAAAAAAACAACAACATCTTATTTAATTCCTCTATGGACATAGTGTGTCTGATATAGAATCCACACTAGTTGGTTCACATCCAGAAACAAGTATTTTATGGATGCAAGTAAAAAATGGAAAACCACAAATGAAATGTATTGATGGATTATTACGTCCAAACGAATATCCTGAAAAAGGACACAAAGTATTACTTGGAGATGTTGCATCAACTCTGATTAAAATAAGTGGACCTCACGATAGTATTCATTTCTCAAATCCTCCCTCTTTTGATGAACAAAGGTGGAGTATGGTACTTGTTTCTTCAGAATTAAGCATAAATATTGATAGTTTTCCATACTGGGGCTTTGGATTATTCTCTAGTTGTTATCTAAATAAAGTTGAACTAAAGGGTAGTTTGATATCAAGAGCAAAATTAATTTTTGATATTGTTGCTACTTTGGGGAGAAACCCGTGGGAGCCAAAATTTTCTTTTTTCTGGGAAAAAGTCACTAAAAATTCTACTGGAAAACATAGAGATGAGTGGTTAAAATTATTGACTTTTGCAAAAAGAGGAATGGAAGAGGAAATTGAAGAAATTAACTCAAGAT
>NZRR01000047.1 GCA_002696315.1 Methanobacteriota archaeon
GTAAGATTCCATGATAGTGATGATGAAAATTGTTGGAGAGATTCTGATGGAAAGTTTGATTCATCTCGTACTAATGATAGACAAATGGTTGATGAAGTAATAGCCGCTTTAGAATCTGAAAGAAAAATTATGATTGAAGATGCGAAAGACGGAAGTAGAGTTACTAAACCCAAACCAGCATTTACAACAGATACAATGTTGCAAGCAGCAGGTTCTTCACTTGGTTGGGGTGTTGGTAAAACTATGACTGTAGCAGGAGCACTATACAATAGTGGTTTTATTACTTACTTGCGTACAGATTCTACTCGTACAGATCCGGGGGCAAGAAATCAAGCAAGATCATTTATTGAATCTAAATGGGGTACAGATTATTTGGGTACACCTCCGGGTCCAGGTGCAGGTAGTGCTAAAGATTCTAAAGCACAAGATGCACATGAAGCAATTAGGCCTACGAATGTTGAATTAGAATCTGTAGAAGATGCAGATCAAAATAGATTATATACTCTGATTAGAGCTAGATTTTTAGCCACTCAAATGTCTGAAGCTAAGTATTCTACTACCTCTTTAACTGCAAAAGTCAAGGGTTTTAATCGCCCATTGACATCCAAAGTAGAATGGAGAGTTCATGGAGGATGGGAAGCAGCTTTTATTGCAACTGGAAGAAAACAACCGCTTACAGAGAGACCAAGTTTAGATTTAATGCCTGGTGCAGAACATGCACTTGACGATATTGAAGAGAATCCTGTATTTATTGAAGATCAAACAAAACCACCTGCAAGATTTAGACAACCATCTTTGGTCGCCCAAATGAAAAAATCTGGTATCGGAAGGCCTTCAACTTACGCTTCAACAATTAAGAAATTACTAGATCGTAAATATTGTGAATCAGGTGGTGCTGGTCTTGAACCTACAACTTCAGGAAGAACTTGTTGGTTAGAGGTTGCTCCTCATTACACAGAATCAGGGGGAGGAGAAGTTTCATTTATTTTCTCACCAGAATTTACTGCAGATATGGAAGGTAGATTGGATGCTGTAGAAAATGGTGATAGGCCTGCGCACGAGGTTTGGGATGGTTTCGTAACTCATTTTCAAAATTTACACACTATAGCTTTAGAAATGAAATCAAGGACACCAACTCCTAGACAGAAAGCATTATTTGATCGTCTTTGGGTCGAAACGGATGAGAAAAGAAAATCAGAAATATTATCTTCAATAGAAGTTGATGATGAGAATCAAATTACTGGTGAACAAATGAAAGGAGTTCTAGATCAGTTAACTTCTGAATCATCTTTACCTGCTTCAGAAGCACAATTAAAATTTGTTAAATCTTTACTTGAACAATTTAAGGGTAAAGATTCAGAAGCATTTTCTGCTGTAGGGGTTAATAATCTTGAGGAATTAACAGGTGGAAGAAAAGGTACTGCAAGTAAGTTGATTGAACATTTGCTTCAAAACACAGAGTCTGAACCATCTCCAGCATCTCCAAAGCAGCTTAAATTTATAGCAAATTTAGCGGAAAAAGCAGGATTAGATGAATCATCAGCTTGTGCTTTGGTTGAATTAAAGAGTTATTCTGAACTGAAAGGTGGAAGGAATGGTTCTGCTAGTACTTTAATTAACGAATTAAAGAAAGCAGGTAAGAAAGGGAAATGATAATCCTCTATACCCTTTAGCAGTGTCATGACAGGATATTGGTTAATGAAGTCAGAACCTCATGTATATTCATTTGAGGATTTAGTCAAAGATAAAACAACACATTGGGATGGTGTTAGAAATTATCAAGCTAGAAATTTTATGAGGGATAAGATGAAAATTGGAGATTATGTTCTTTTCTATCATTCTAATCACAAACCACCACATATCGCAGGTATTGCTAGAATTTGTAAAGAAGGGTATCCTGATTTTACGGCCTTTGATTCAGAAAACAAATATTTCGATGCTTCCTCCTCTCCTGAAAATCCAAGATGGATTATGGTTGATATTGAAGCAATTAAAGCATTAACTTCAATTGTACCATTGTTAGATTTAAAAGAAAATCCTGCTTTAGATGAAATGTTAGTAGTTCAAAGAGGTCAAAGACTCTCTGTTCAACCAGTTGAAAAGAAACATTTTGATGAAGTACTGAGAATGTCAGGGACAGAACTTTAACGCGTAATTATTTGAAAGTGTGGCCTGTCCCATTATACATGGGCTCCCATGAAATTAGAGTTTCAGATAGGGCTTCACGCATTGAATATGCAATTCGGGACGTAGTCGTTCCGGCTACCAAGCTTGAAGAACAAGGACATGAAATCATCAAATTAAACATTGGGGATCCACTTGCCTATCCTGGATTGCCGACACCAAAACATATGGTTGATGCTTTTCAAAAGTCATTGGAAGAGCAAGAGAATGGCTATTCTCATTCATATGGAATTAAAGAACTGAGAACTGCAATTGCAAAAAATGAACGTAATAAAAAAAATGGTGGTTGGAACTGCACGGAAGATGACGTTTACGTTTGCCATGGAGTTACAGAAGCTCTTCAGATAATTTTTGCAGCATTCTTAGAAGAGGGAGATATTTTGTTAAGTCCAGGCCCTCATTATCCTCCTTATTTGGCATATCCTCAATTATATGGTGGAACTACTGTAGAATATAGATTAAAGTCAGAAGAAAATTGGTCAATAGATTTTGAAGATTTAGAATCAAAAATGAATGAAAAAGTCAGACTACTTGTTTTAATTAATCCAAATAACCCTACAGGTGGAATAATAACTTCCGATGAAATGGACAGAGTATTGGAAATTACTGAAAAATGGCCTAATTGTACAATCATTTCAGATGAAATATATGATAGATTAAATTTCACTGATATGCATATTTCTACAGCATCACGTTCTAATTCAGTACCAGTTATTACTTTGAATGGTGTTTCTAAGGTTTACTATGCACCGGGGTGGAGAATCGGTTATATGGCAATTCATGACCCCGATTCTAAATTAAAGACAGTCAGAGATGGTATTGAAAGATTATTACGTTCTAGATTATGTGCATCTACTCCTGCTCAGAAAGGGTATTTGGCAGGGTTAGAATCAAGTGATTCATGGATGTCAAAACATTTGGAAAAAGTGAAGTTACAAAGAGATCTTTGTATTGAAAGAATAAGTAATATTGATGGTTTAGAAGTTCAAAAACCTGAAGGTGCATTTTACATGTTTGTTAAATTAACAGATGAAAAATGGGCAAATGATGATAAAAAATTTGTTTTAGATTTGTTACATGAAGAGCATGTATTATTGGTTCATGGTTCTGGTTTTTCTCCAGAATACGGCAAAGGACACATAAGGTTAGTTTATTTGCCAGAGGAAAAAATTTTACATGAATCATTTGACAGAATCGATAGATTCCTTAAAAGACATAGAAATAGTAGCGATTCTTAGAAAACCTTTGAGGACAACGTAGGTGCAAGGGGGAAAACGAATGTTATGGAAAAAGCATTTGAATTTTTTATTTATTGGGGTTTTATTTTTACTTTCAATACCTTCGTTTGTTTCTGCAGAAGTAACTGTAATTCCAACGGCAAACCTTGGAACTGATTATATGCTTTTATTGCCAGCAGGACTAGGTTTATTTGGGACAATTTTCTTAGCGTGGTATATTCTTCCTAATTCATTATCTTCTCTACAAGTAGCATTTGAAGCAGACGACAATTTGTTTGAGGTACATAGATTAACAAAGAAAAGAAGTGATGCAAGAGAATTACTTTGGTTGAAAGGAGTTCCTAGGGGTGTTCTCACATATTTGATGGCTATGACAGCGTTGTCAATACTAATTTGTGAATTACTCATTGGTTCTAATACATATTATTTACCAGTAACTCTTTTGATGGCCGCTTGCGTAATCTTACCGGTATTGGTGTCTCCTTTAGAAACATTAATTGCCCAATTAGACCAACTTCGTACAAATAAAATCAAAGGATTTTTCGCATTTATTAGGAGAATCTGGGCGATTCTAATTATTTCAGGATCCACACTTGGAATAGTGATGTATGGATTAAGGCGTCATGGAACCTTAACACCTACATGGATTACTTTGGCTTTACTTGTCTTTATGTCACCTACAATTTTTGCATATGGAAGAATTTTGGGAGCCTCTTGGAATATGCTGTTACTTTCTAAGTGGAGAAGTGTCAGAGGTAGACAAACACCAATCAATCCAGATAAACCAGGATTTTTTGGTAGAATTTCTGCTTTTATTTTGGTTATTTTCTTATTCACTATGCCATTCACAGCGACTAATGGTGTTTTTACAGTACTTTACGTAACGTTCTCAGGAATGGAAAGAGAATTAGCATTAAATATTCTAAATTATGGAGGTGTAGGTGGATGGTATATTGTTGAATCATCTCAAATGCAAGCATTAATTGAGCAATATCAGTATTTGAAAAGTGTACCACAAATTCTTGCAATGTTCCTTACACTAAATATTGCTATTGTTGGATTAGCATTTATTTTTGAATTAATCCGAAATCTGTTCTTGGGAGGGCAATCATTCGGAGGTACAGGCGGAGTTAGTTTAGCAGCCACTAGGGAAATTAGATCCGAAGGTGATGTTCAAGGCAGGTTACTGTATTTTGCATTCGCTGGTTTTAGTGGTTATACTGTATTGCTGGTTGTATTGGCATGTTACAAAGAATTTGGATCTCTAATGCCATTTACTGATTTGTTAGAGGACTATGGTTTTGTAGAATATGAGATTCTAAGGACTACTTGGACATTTATAGCAACCGGACAAGCAATATTCCTATTAATTTGGATTTTAAGTATCTGGAAGTTTTTCCCTTTGAAAAATCATATATTTGATCTGTCACCAGATGAAAGAAGAGCTGGTGCTTTTAGAAGAGGTACTAATGATTGGATGCAAAAGAAGGTAGATAATGCCGTTAGGAAAGATGATTTGGATTTCTTGATTACTTTCCAAGGGGAATCTATTCAAGGAGATCAATCATTAGTACGACTCGCTAAGACAAAGGCGAAAATGTATGAATATGCTTTACGTGGTTTGTGGCCTAAAGCGATTACAGAAGCCAGGAATGTACTAGCTCAACAAGGTGGTGAAGATGATGATGCAAGATTACTAATTGGTGTCGGGCACGTTGCTTGTAGAAGAATTGATGCAGCTAGAGAGGCGCTCTCATCACTAGAAAATGAAGATGATTTTTCAGAACCCGAAGTAATTTCATTTATCGCAGATTACTTTAATCCTTGGCAAGGAAGGGCTTCAGATGATGATCTTTGGGACTTTAAAGGAGAGCCAATGATTGATAATTTGACTGATATGATGGAAAGATTTGGTGTTTGGTCTCCGGACTCTTTAAGTCCATTGTCTCGAGGAGAAAAAGATTTACTTGTCGAACATAATGAATTAATGCAAGTTGCAATGTTAAGGGGGCAAAGAGAACATACAATGGCTTTAGAAAAAGCATTTTCAATTGTACGAAGAAAACCTCAGATGGTAAAGGCTAGAGTTTCTTTGGCACTTTGCTTACTTGACCAAGGAGAATGGCATTTGGCTTTGGATGTTTATGAATCACTTGCAGAAATGGCAGCTGCCGATCCCAGAACAGAAGCATTGGGGGAAATTTTGGGTGTTCCTACTAGAGGATATGATGAATTATCTGCACCAGTTCCACATGAAGTTTTACTATCTTCAAGAAGAGAAAATACAGATAAAAAATATTTATCAAAATTGAAACCATATCTAAAAGAAGCACCTACTAACGCTTCTATTGGTTTACATTTCAAAAAACAAAAGGATGTTTCTTTGACTGCTAATGCCATGATTGCAGCAGATCAATCAGTTATGAGGGGAGTTGAACCGAAATATAGAGTAAGTAATCTTGTATTATTTATTCGAATATTTATTTTATGGCCTTCTTTTGTAGCAGCTGGATGGTGGGTTTCAGAAAACCAAGGAGAAAGTTTTGTTTTTGAATCAATTGGACAATTTTTGTGGCCAATAGTTACAGGCTCACTATTTTTCACACAATATTTGTTATCTAGGATAAGGCGCGCCCAAAGAAGAATTATTAGACAGACTGATCAGAAAGCTATGATTGCTTATTCTAAGAGATTAAAGAGAAGTAGAGTAGATTTGAATATCGATAAAGTACCTATTGGGAATCATATGCTGATGTCTGGAATACTAGTAACAATTAGTAATGCTGTCTATGATTTAGGTTTACCAGGTTGGTTAACCGTGAGATTAGATAAACCGAAGAATTTACGTTCGAATTTACGTTCTAGATCAAAACAAATAAGATCATCAAAATCAGCAAGATATAAGAATTTACCATATGAATGGTGGAAAAATCAACCCCGTGCATTATCAAAAGAAAGTCAAGAATTAAAAAAGAAAATCGGATTGGTATTACAAGACTTCGGCGGTAAAAAATCACAACATAAGAAATTGAGGCAGAAGAGTAGGAATATGTCCTCCTTAGGTTTAGATGGTGACTCAATAATTTATACTGGAGAGAAGAAAAGTAGTTCTGACGGTAGGAAGAAGAAAAGAGGACCTCCTAGTAGGAAATCAAATGGCGGAGGCACTGGTGATGATTTCGATATTGAGAGTTTCCTAGATAGTAAAAGAAGACGTTGAATTCTAAAGATTCGACCATTTTGGTTTTGGATATGCCTTACCTTCATATTCCCAGCAATAATGAATTTTACAATATTGATTTTTTAGTGATTTAGCTCTTTCACGAACTTCAGATTCATTCCCTCCGAGAGATGCAAGGTGGATCAAATCCGCAACTTCATCCATCGCGTCTTTACCCATTCCTAATCGAGTCATCTCTGGAGTTCCTAATCTTATTCCAGATGGTTTTACTGCTGAAGTATCTCCTGGAAGCATATTTTTATTCATTATTAAACCTTGAGATTCTGCTCTTTTAGATACATCGGCCCCCCCTCCTCTTTCAGAAACATCAACTAATACAGTGTGGCTTTCAGTGAATCCTTGTTCCGCTGCAAAAACGTTCATTCCTCTGTTCCATAACCCTTCTGCTAAAGCTTTGGCATTAGATATGATGTCTTTAGCATAATCTTCTTGAAACTCTATGGCTTCTGCTAAACTTACACCAAATGCGGCGACTTTGTGTAAGTGGTGATTTGAATGTACACCTGGAAATACTTTATTTCTGATTGTTTTATGTAGACTTTTACCATTTGGTAATGTAACATCATCATTTCCAAGAATTACTCCATGCTGCGGGCCAGGGAGAGTTTTGTGAGTTGATGCTGTGATTAAATTCATTCCATCTCCAAGAGGATCCTGGAATTGTTTTCCTGCAATTAAGCCCAATACATGAGCACCATCATACATTGTATTTGCACCCACCTCTTCCGCCGCTTCAACAATTGGTTTCAAATCATTTGGGAAAAGATATACTGATTGTCCTACATAACATATTCTTGGTTTTTCTTCAAGAATTGCCTTTACTGCTAAATCTGTATCAATTGACATAGTTTCATGAATAGAAGGATATGTAATTGTTGTCAGTCCTCTTAAACCTGCGGCACCAAATTTTTGTGTCGATATATGTGCTCCGGCAGCTAACTCTGGCGCCATGAATTTATCTCCAGGAGATGCAAGTGAAAATAATGCAGAAATGTTTGCAGCAGTGCCCGAAATTGGCCTAACATCTGCAAAAGGTGCATTGAATAATTTCTTAGCCAATTCCTCTGTATGTGATTCTATTGGGTCATAATCTTCATTTCCTTCGTAATACCTTGAACCAGGTAAACCTTCAGCATAGCGATTGTGTAAATCGGTTGTAAACATATCCATGGCTGCTCTGGAAACTAGATTTTCGCTAGCGATGAGTGGGATACTTGCTTCAAATCTTGAATGATGTTGTTCGACTTGTTCTCTGAAAAAATTCAAACTTTCTCTGCTATTTGAGTTGGAATCAGGTAATTTTTTTGGAGGGGGGAATTCACCATTCATATTGGACACAAACCGTGCTTACTAAGTAGGATTATAGTAATACTGAATAAACTATTGAGGTGCAACTACTGCGGATGTATAATGCCAATCATTGGTTCCGATGAAAATGAATTTTCTAATGAGCTAGCAAATGAGTTAATTCAGCGATATAATTGGGACTCTGGTATATTTTATGACAGATCATATGGAAACGAACCATCTTGGTTAGTGTCTACTTCAGCATTTAATCGTTGGTTCGAATTAATTCAAGAAAATTTGGAATTAAATTTAGGACGAAGATTAGCACATGCAGCTGCTGATAGTGAAGAATTAAGATTTGATTTAATGCCCCGTCCTAACGGTTTTTTTAATTTAAATAAAAAGTCTATTTTAAAAATTAATGAAGATTGGAGACTGAGGGGTTTAGGATCATTAAAAGTACCTTCAAAATCATCTAAATTAGAAAAATTAGATTTAGAAGTTCATGGTAGATTACAATCAAGCTTTTCTTCAGGCTTAGCTAATGCAGCATGGGAATGGGTTGTAAAAAAAAGACATAGGTTTAGATGGGAAGATAATGGGAAAAATATTGCATTAGTTCATTTAGAATTAGACGATTTAGATATAGCCAAACCGAAGAAAATTAATTTTGATTGGTTAATTGATTCGGATGTGAAAGTAAATCACATACAGAAAAATCCACTTTCTAAACCTTACGAATTAGAATATGGTGGTTGGGAGTTAATGGGAGAAAGACATGTAATGTTATCAAGAGATTTTATACTTCGGCTAGTAGATAATATCACAACTTATGCTACTGACTGTTCTAAACCTCCAATTGTAATTGACTGGTCTATTTTCAAACTTAAAGATTCAGAAACCAAGGTTTGGGGTGCAATTGCTAAATCATCCTTAGATTTATTTCGTGAAGGAGAGGAATTATTCATGGTTGCACAACCCGAGAATTGGGTCGATGCAAGCCAAGCCGAATTAGCAGAACATGGATTGGGGTCAATTCATTCTTCTAAAGGAATTGACAATGTCGGAGGGATTGAACTTTCATTTTCAAAAATCTTCCATCCAGCCATTGTAACTGGGATTTTAATGGGATGTTGGAGCCGTTCAGAGGGAAGGAATGCCAAAGCAGAATGGATAGAATTAGACGGTCAAAGAAGGCTAAGAATTTCTTCAAAATCAGAGATTGCCAACAGTTAATTTTCAATTTAACCGTTGTACATGACTCCTCAATCTTTATTTCGGTTAAAATATTCGAGTTATTAGTCCGATAGGACTATGGCGTGAAGAAATGGTCTTGTCTCATAATCAAATGGCATACGTTGCTATTGTTGTTACAATGATTTTTGGTTCATTATTTGTTGGTGTTTCAGGAATTATGGATACCACAGTTCGATATGAAGATGCTGGAGGGGATGTCTTAGACGATCAAGATGTGACTCAATTAATCCAGGATTCTGACGATGATGGTTTATCAGATCAAATTGAAAGGACACAGTATGGAACAGATCCTGCCNTATACGATACNGATAGAGATGGATTATCCGATGGTTGGGAAGTATTGAACGGATTAGATCCNCTTGACCCAGGCGATGCAGGTGTGGATGATAATGCACTGCAGAGCTCTGTAGATTCAGATTGTACCGATGAGGAGATAAGTTTTGAATCTCAAGAATCAGACGAACAAAAAACAACATTGGTTAATGGTGTTGAATTAACATATAATGTGACTTACTTAACATATACATTACCGAATGGAATCAGTAAAACAATTGAAGAACCTGAACCTTGGGTGCCAAAAAATGGAATTTACGAATTAGATGATGGCAAATTCATAATTACTGCTTCCACAATATTGTATTGTGCAGGTACAGCATTACCTGATGATGGAGGTAGTCCAGAAAATGGTCCTACTGGTGATCCTGATAAAGATGGTTTAACTAACGAAGAAGAAGCGAAGTTAGGGACGAATCCAAATTTAAGAGATACGGATGCCGATGGACTAGGGGATAAATGGGAATCAGATAATAGAATTACATTAGAAGTACCTGGTGCTTCAGGAGTTACTGTTGACTTATTTAATCCATTAGACGGAAATTGGGGTTGTGAATTATTAACAGATTCAAGAGCAGAGGAGGTAGATGAATTACTATCTGAAACAGGATCTTTAAATGAATTTGCTGATGAATTCAGTCGAGATTTCAATGATCGTTACAGTTGTGATGCAGTTTTAGATGTTGATTTAGATGGTCCAGATGGATTGATTAATTTCCTAGAAGAGAGATTTGGTACTAGTCCGTTGGATTCCGATAGCGATAATGATTTACTTTCAGATAGTGATGAAATAAAATATGGTGTTGTTAGTTGGACTAGATGGTGTGGAAAATCTTCAGAAGTTAAAGATAGAGCAGCTCCTTTCACTCATGTCTCTGAAAATAATATTGATTGGTTTTTGGAAGATATGGATGGTGATGGTAAATTGAATGGGCCTTCAGATTGGGATACAGATGGGGACGGAATGCCCGATGGCTTTGAGCATTGCTTCGCTAGTGCATTAGATCATCCATCTGATCCAGAAACTACAAATTTATTGGATCCTGCCGATGGTTCAGATGCTTACTATGATTGGGATTCTGATGAATTAAGTAATTATGAGGAATACGAAACAGCATTACTTCTTGGAGATGAAAACTTTACAAATCCATGGTTAGTTGATACAGATGGTGATGAAATGCCAGATGGATGGGAAAAAGAAAATGGTTTACATCCTGCTTGGGCTGGAGATAAAAATCTAGATCCAGACTTTGATGGTTGGGATCAAGATGGGGATGGATCTGTAGTTTATTCAGATTTAGTGTATACCACAACGGTTACTGAGATTGGAGTTGAATTAGGTCAACAAGTATCAAAAAATGAGGAAGTTGCTAGGGGGTTATACACCTTACCCGGCGGTGTTCCTGGTACTGCAAAAGTATATTCACCTGTAGACGGATATGTTTATCAAATTCTGGTAACTACTGGAGATCCTAACGATGTAGATAAGCCTGCATCGGTAATTGAATCAAGACAGGACGTTTGGATGGTAATTGTAGAATCGCATGAAAGATTTACAAATATTGATGAATATAATGCTAAATTCATGGATGGAGATGGAGAAGTTGATACTAGATCTACTAAACCAAATGATTGGGATACAGACGGTGACTTATTGGCGGATGGTATTGAAGTACTTGGTTGGTATATTGAAGTGGTAATTGCCTCAGAAAAAGATGGTACAAAAGAAAGATTAGTTACTAGTGACCCAGGCCTACAAGATACAGATAAAGACGGACTCGATGATTTTGGAGAATTCAATTATGTTGGTAATGGTTGCAATTCAGGAACAAATGCCTCAAATTCAGATACAGATGGAGACGGACTTGACGATTATTTCGAAGCTATTAATGGTCATCCAGATATTTTTGGTGGTGGAAAATATTTTACCTCTCCATGCATGTTTGATACAGACAATGACCAACTTAGGGATGGAGAAGAAGTCATATTGGGAGAAGACGGATTTGTTACAAATGCTAGCGACAGAGATACGGATAATGACGGATTAAAAGATGGTGCTGAGACTCTATACACTCCGCGACCCTTCCATGGAGATCTTGAGTATACTGACCCACTAAATAATGATACAGATGGAGATGGAATGCTCGATGGTTGGGAGATGCAAGTTTACTCAGCCGAAGAAAATACAAACTCACACAGTCTATGGATATCAAAAGATATTTGGGATGATCCTCAGTGTACTGTTGGCATAAATGAACCGCCGAATAAGTGTTCTAGAGACCCTGGTGCATATTTGTGGGCTAATTTTGATGCGAAATCAGGTGATGAAAAAACAGGTTTCCCCAGTTCACCAACCTATGAATTATGGGAAATAAATATTACAAATTTCAATATCCCTGAAAATGATCTTTGTGATTGCAGAGGTCGTTGGGCATTGAATCCAATGTTTGGTTCATTGCCAGATTCGTTATATGATGTTGATAATGATACCTTGATGAATTCAGTTGAAGGCCCAGACAGATGGGATACTAATCCTGTAGTGAAAGATACTGATGAAGACGGATTACCTGATGGTTGGGAAGTAGAATATAGTATGCAGGCCATGGAATTAGGATTAGTAGATAATGCTACATTAGGTTCGTTCGGTGCTAGGGGTGTTTTAGATCCAGCATTAGATGATAGTAACAATAATGGAATCAAGGATGGTGATGAAGATATTGATGATGACGGATTAAATCGGACGAGTTTATTGAACAAATATTGTCCTGGATGGGATAACAGTCAAAATAGCGAGTGCCACATTGATCCTTA
>NZRR01000048.1 GCA_002696315.1 Methanobacteriota archaeon
TCTCCTAAGGGAGGTAAATCTCCTAAGGGAGGTAAATCTCCTAAGGGAGGTAAATCTCCTAAGGGAGGTAAATCTCCTAAGGGAGGTAATTCGCTAAGTTCTTTGCTGATTTTACGATTCATTCTTCTTTTTGCTCTCAATTGTTTACCAGTTAATTCTGATTCATCAATTGGTTGTTCTGTGTCTAATTCCAAAACTATTTGTTCGTCTTTTTGTTCAATAAGAGGTTCTATTTGGACTTCTAATTCAATTTCCTCTTCTTCTACTTCTTCAGAAATTATTTCTACATCATCAATACTTTTACTTACAGAAACCACTAATTCGTTTTTTCTTCTTTTATATCCCCTTTTCAATCTGGTTCCAATGACATTTATTGTTAATATAATCACTAAAGAAAGTGTGGCTAAACCAATGACTCTTACAATGATTCCTAATGCTGAATCATTTGGTAAACTATCTTGTAATCTCTCCCAAAATGATTTATCATTAGGAGAATTAATTCCTTGTTCAATTATTTGCCTTACACTCAATAATCCTTGATCGTTGTAATAAATTAAATTAGATCCATCCTCAACAGAACTCGCAGCTAAAAAAGTTCCTTTGGTTAATCTAACAGATAATGAATGTTCTTTTTCATTATTCTCATTTGAAATCATACCATATAGAATTACTTGACTTCCTAGTAATACAGAATCATAAAAAATCCGTACCCCTCTATCAGAGGTTTCTACTAAATTAATATGTTCAATTCCTGGTGCGCTAGTAATCTGTTTATCTTCATCATCCCACAATTTGTCTGTAACCCAAGTCACTAATTTCGAGTTCTGTCCGCTTCCTTCTTTCCAAGCTGCAATAATAATATCATTATCCCCATCGTTTCTAATTTTCATCTCTGCGAGTGAGGCATAATCACCTACATCTGAACCCCAACCCCAAATTCCTGATTCTGGTTGTCCTTTGATATAATTTAATCCAAGCCTTAACTCACCTGTGGAATCAGTTCTTCGTTCCTGGAAAAGTATGTGGAACTCATCTCCTACTCCAAGAACTACAGGTTCAACCTCATCAGATTGAAGATCCAAATCAAACGCTACAGAAGGTGAAAGAATCCATGAATTATTATCCAATGGAGTTTCAGTCGACAATAAAAATATCGATGTGATATCTTCGTAAGAACCTCCCGAATAAATATCTCGATGATAACCCGCAATTCCAAATTTACCATCATGATCACTAACATCTAATCCGAAATAATAACCTTGATTTAACCTAATTGCAGGCATCAAGTCATTTATTTGTGATACTTGGCCATCCTCAAAAACTACCATATGAGAAACTGTCATTCTCAAATGACTTTGATTATCTAAATAACGCCTTGTCCAAACAATATGACTTGCATCTCCATCTGAATAAATTAATGCTTCACCTGCAAAAGTATCGTCTAGCAATACATCATTCAACAATTTTTGAAAGCTTGAAACTGTCCTCAAATGTAATTCTCCATCATAAGATGTTAAAAGATGTCCTGTACTCTTAACTGTATCATATCCAATTAATATTTCATCATCAAACAAATTAAGAGTGACATTTGCACTTAACTGTACATCATCAACCACTATTCCAAATTCAAGTTCATTATTATCTAAATTTACATCCAAAGAGTTATTCGTAACTGTCAATCTAAATTTATAACCACCAACTTCATCAATTATTGATTCAAATGGAGTGACATATTCCTTTAAACCTGAACCGAATACATTGACAATTGATTTTTCATCAATGATTATCCAACCTTGGGATGTTCTTTGCTCTAAAACTAGAGCAGCAGAACCAGAATTACTTGTTCCAATATTTTGAACTGCCACATGTATGTAAAATGGTTCATTTGGTCTAGGGATTACATATTGTTCTTGGATATTCCTAATCTGTACAGCTCCCGGGCTTAATGAAAGATCAACACCATCAACATATTCGACCACATTAAAACTAATTTTTTCAATATTATTATCAATATAATTTTCTTCAAGATTATTATCTGAATCAATTGTAATTGTAATCTCTTGATTATCTCCGAGAATATTTGGAGCCCAACCGGGAATGATCAATTCTCGAATTTCCCCAATTTCCATGCCATCTAATATCGTAGATGCTGTAGCACCTGCACCTGATACTTGGACCGAAACGGGATCTGAGGTTGCATCACCACTATTCACAACAGTGACTTTTACATCTAAAAAATTATTCAAATAAGTCTCTGTGACAGGTAATCCGCCGTCGAGTATTTGTGTTTCAGTGTAGAATTCTAAATCTGGTGCGAATGGTAAATTATCAATCTCATACAAAAATCCATGAATTTCTCCAACCCGACCTGAAGAATTTACCACTCTAACATCTATATGATGTAAGCCGTCAATTACCTCACTAGAGTTCCAATCAAAATTCCAATTTCCAGTTTCTTGCCTGGGCTCCGATTCAGAAGAGATATTTTGTCCGAACATCCAATCTCCTGAATCTACTCTATATTCTATAAATTCGGGTTGAATTCCTGCATATGACCCTTCAAATGAAACTATTCCTTTTATTGGAGAATGAGGTGAAGGCTCATCAATTTCAATATCATAATATCCTACTTGGGGATATACATAACTCAAACCTACTAATGAACTACCACTTTTAGCAGTAACCTCAATTTCATGCCACCAAGTATTCCAGTCACTATTATATTCATGATACCAAGAAAATTGATTTAATTGTACATCAAAACTCCACTTATTTTCTTCTGATACATTTAATTCAGGCGAACCTTCCCAATGATACTTACGCTCTGTTTCCCATTTACTTCCACTCCAATAGTCTCGGCTTGCAGTCCAATTAATTGTTAATGAATCATAAGTGTAATTTTCTGTAGCAAGAACGTCTCCCATAATTCTAATCTCATCATTTTCAACCATCCAAGAGTTATTATTCGGTGAAACAATATCGATTAATATTGCATCTGGAGGAGTGATTGATATATCTATATCCCCTCCAAATAATTGTACCATGTCAACATAACCAAATCCCCATTTTTCATTCCATTCCGCATTAGCATCATTAGGTGTCTTAGAAACACCCTCGGGAAGTGATGTTGAATTTCTAACAAAGTCTTTTACTAGATAAGCATTTAACTGATTTTCATCATCATCATAAAATGAATCCCAATTCTTCTGCAAAAGGAGAGCAATCATTCCTGAAACATGAGGTGTGGCCATACTTGTTCCTGTTTTTTCAGTATAACCATCATCTGCTAAGACAGGATCTGCTCCAGGAATTGGAATCGAAGGATCTGCTGCATGCAATGGTGCGTTAATATTTGATCCTGGTGCAACAACATCGGGCTTTAATTCATCCCAATGATTATCATCACCATCATCAATTCTAGGCCCATAATTTGAATATGATGCGATTTCATCATCTATTCTATCGATTGAGCCTTTATCATTAATAGCACCTACCACCAAAGCTGAATCTGCTGAAGCAGGAGCGGGCACTTGCCTTGCACCATTATTGCCAATAGCAACTACACAAACAATTCCTGCGGCAGTTGCTTGATTAACTAATCTAGAATTTGTAGAATTACCATCATCCCCCGGATCATTAGTATCAAGGGCATTAAAAGAACCAAAACTCATAGAAGCTACTTGAATACCTACACTACTATCATTATTTCCCCAATCTGTATTGACATTATTTATCATCCATTGAATTCCGTTAGCAGATGCCTGATTATTTGTTCCACCTGTGTCTGTTAGTACTTTAATATCTACTAAATATGAACCAGGGGCTACTCCGACATTATTCGTATCTCCTCCAGTACCAATTGCTGTTCCAGCAACATGAGTTCCATGACCATCCCCATCATTTGGATCTTCCGTGCCATCAACAGCTGAAGAAAATGATGTACCATCATAACCAGCAACCCATTTTTGATCATCATAACTTGTTGCATCACCATCAGGGTCATCATTGACGTCATCAAAATCATTCAATGAGGTATGTTCATTATCCACTCCAGTATCTAATACTGCAACTACAATCCCAGAGCCATAATAACCAGCACCATGGCCAGATTCTAAGTATACATCACTTGACCTTACCTTAACTGCTGCTGCTGAAACATCTAAAAATGGTTTGTAAACATCTTGCATTTCAACAACAACTACACCTTCTAAACTCCATATATCAAATAATGCTGATACTGAAACATGATCTACAATTATAGTATCTACTGAATTTAATTGCATAAACCATGCATCTCCCTCAATTCCTGTTGGTTCAATCCAACCATGGTTAATTAACACAGATTTTAGATTAGAAACATCTTCAGAAGTTGGAGCCCAAGCATAATTAACGTAAATTGCAACTGTTTTTCTACCATCATCTCCAATAATTGCTGTGGTTGAAACACTTTCTTTTTCGCCAGAAATAATTCGTTGTAATCTATCATCCATCCCATTATTATCACGATCGGGAGAATAACCAAACCACCAACCATATTCTTCAGCCGCTATTTTATCTCCTCTATCTGGCATTCTAATCGGTGTATCGCAAGGTAATTCTTCACCATCATAATCACACATTAATGGAGGTAGTCCATCTACTAAAATTGCAGGTGTTCTTTGTAATTCAATTTCAGAATCATAGTTTTTGTTATTGACTAATTCACCAGATACACCGATTCCAATGTCTGCAAAAAATAAAATTATTACCATCAAAAAAGCAGTTCGGCGACTAACTGAATTGATGAACACTATGGACACCTACGGTGTATCACCCACATAACCACGCTATGAGTGTTACGAAGTATTGACCTATGGCCAACCAAAATTACAAGTTTTACTAGAACATTGAACTCTTGGGCCTTCTGATAAATTCACTACCTCTAACTGTCCCTCACAGTCAGGACATTTTACTATAGATACTAATTTTTCCATCCATGCTTCTCTTGTTTCAATTTCATCTCCAGCAGTACGTAATTTTTCTAGAACGTTGTAAACTTTGACATCTGTATTATTTTCAGACCATGGATCTGACTCTAAGGATTTCATTAAACTTCTTTTTTGCGATTGTAATGCTGAATTAATTCCTCCTTGTGAGGGTCCTGAATCTACAATATCTAATGGTGTTGGACCCGTTTTTGCAATCGGCCTAGACACTAAATAACAGACCAAAAAGGCCCCTAAATGCGCTATATGGCCCACATTACTCCATTCACCCATACCATAAACAGAAAATGCTCTGGCAACATCTAGGCCAAAATATATCAATGCAATCATAGATATTGGCCATTTTCTAATTAAAATAAATGGAAATTCTATTTCGTCTTTAGGCCAACATGCAAGATAAGTACCAAGTAATCCAAATGCCGCACCAGAAGCACCTAAAGCAGGTACTGTAGAACCAGCATTGAAAATTACCCAACTAATACTCCCGCCTAATCCTCCAATGAAATATAAAATCATGAATCTTCTATTTCCAAGTCTTAATTCTAAAGGAATTCCCACCAAAGCAATTACAATTACATTTGAGAGGATATGGAAATAATCTGCATGAAGCCATGTTGCAGTTATCATTCTATGAAGTTCAATTGGGCTCCAAGCGATATCTGGAATTGTGACCAATAAATTATGTGGATCAACATGAATGCCCGTGATAGAATAAATTAGACTGAAAAATCTTTGTAATAAAAAAGTGACGAGTAAAGAAATTGTTGTTGCAAGAGCAAAACTTGTTTTGTTTTTTATCGCAAAAATAAAGGGAAGTATTGCAGTATTAATGAGTAAAAATAATCCAATCCAGTGAGGAATATCCATTTGATACCATAATGACATTTTGTCCGCTCAATCACAGCCAAAGAGTACTTGTTTGTTGTTTTTCTCCTAATTTATACTAAAAGCATGAAGGTGTGGGTTTTATGAAAAGATGTTGAGACGCAATATTTGAGGAACATGTCATTAGGTGGTGAGTTTTGTATTGTATGTGGTAGTGGACCACCTCTTTACATAGATCGGTTATGCGAATCTTGTTTACGTATTCGTCACACAATTTCTCAGATAAAAGAGAGAATACAGTACACCAGATGTTCGCGTTCGGGAACAATTCAAACAGACCAAGGATGGATTGAACTTAACGACCAAGAATTACATGACTTATTAGTACAAAAGAATCTAGAAATACATGAAATTGCTAAAGATGTAATTGTTGATATTATAGCTCATAAAATAGATGATAGAAATACAAGATTATTGATTCATGTAGAAGGCAAAATAGCAAATCTTCCATTTGAAGACGATCATGAAACAATAATTCGGTGCTCAAATGGAGTTAGTCCATCTGCATCTAGACAAGCTGGGAATTATTTTGAAGCAACAGTACAACTTAGATCGATTGGTAGAAAACTTGACGATTCGGAGTTAAAAATTCTTAGAGATAGCCTATCAAATTTGATTGAAAATTTACCTAAGGATCCAATGCATTTCATCACTAAAGAAGGACCTGTTCAAGGAGGTTACGACGTTGTGTTTGGTTCAAAGGGGCTAGCGCGTTCTTGGGCAAGAGAATTAACAAAAAAATGGGGTGGTCAAACCAAAGAATCTAACAAAATTGTTGGGAGAAAAGACGGTAATGATGTTACAAGACTAACCATAGTTTATCGTAAGCCTGCTTTTGATGTTGGAGATGTTTTGTTATGGCGTTCTGAATATTTTAGAGTTTATGCTTGGCTCCCAAATGGAGTTACTTTACTAAAAATATCTCAAAACCACAGGATTGGGGCTTCTTGGAGAGATTTAGAAAATGCACAAGTTATGAGTAAGGTTTCAGAACATGTAATTGTTACTCCATTGAATGTTGATTCTCAAATTATTGAATTTTTAGACGAGAGGGATTGGAAAACAAAGATGGTACAATTGCCTTGGGATTGGGATAATTCTAGAGAAAAAGTAGAACTTGCATATATTGTTGACGAATGGATTTCACTACCTAGGTTAACTTCCCAGGGTGATATTCAAAACCATCTATTAGATGGCAAGGACATAGAGGGGTAATTCAATGGAAGAATTAAAAATTTCAGAATTAGCAGAAAAATTAGACTCTGATAAAATGCTTGATTCACTTCGAAGTTTTGTAGATGATTTAGTTCAATCATTTACACAATTTGATTTTGATGTTCCTGAATGGATGGATGAAATAGGTTCAATACATTGGGACGGAATTTTATGTCTTGGAATGGGTGGTTCTGGAGCTGCGGGAAATTTTCTAAAAACTATTTTTGATTCAGAAGGTCAAATCCCTATTATCGCTTGGAGGAATTATGAAATTCCAAAATGGTGGAATAAAAATTGGTTAGTTATTGCCACTTCATACAGTGGAAATACGGAAGAAACACTCGACGGAGTTACAAAAATTATTGAAATGGGAGGGAAAATAATTACTATTTCTTCTGGAGGAATGATGGCTGGATTATCAGAAATGAATGAAAATGCTCATCACATTTTTGTACCTGGAGGAAGAAGCCCAAGAGCTGCATTTGGGTATTTGTTCGGCACACAAATCGCAATCGTATGGAAATTATATTTGTTAGAAAGACCTAATAAAAATAAACTCGAAGAGATGTTATCAAGACTTGCTGATGAAATCGATAATTCTGATTTTATTAGAAATGAAAAATCTCCAACTCTTCAACTTGCAAATGAATTATTAAATTCTCCAATTGCAATTGTTTCAAGTAGAGAAATGGGAATTGCAGCAGAACGGTTCGCTACGCAAATTAATGAAAACGCAGCAAGGTTCGCTAGATTTACAATATTACCCGAAATGAACCATAATGATATTATCGCTTGGGGAATGAAAGGAGACGTAAAAGATCCGATGACTGAAACTCAATCTACAATCATTTTAGATTCACCATTAATTCATTCTAGGAATGAAGTTAGAATGAAATGGTTTACGCATCATATCAAATCCCATTCTGCTTGGAAGGTTCGAGCAGAAGGTGAATCTTTGTTAGAATGTTTACTACATGTATGTATTTTGATGGATTGGACAAGTTGTGCATTAAGTTTGTTACATGGCAAAGATCCCTCAGCAATTCCAAGTATTAAGTCATTGAAAAAGCATCTTTCAGACTCAATATAATGCTCCTAAAACAAGTCTTGGATCCGGATATTTTTTTAGTGCTAATTCTCTTTCTGAAGGCATTACAACCCCTGGTAAATCACAATTCAAAGGCTTCTCAAATGAAAGCTGAAAATGAACATGAGGTTCCCAACCACCATTTTCATTTTTATCACCAAACCATCCTATCAAGTCCCCTTTTTCAACGACATCTCCAATATCGAAAGTCCCTAATGATTCAGAACTTAAGTGGCCGTAAAGTGCCCATAATTTTGTTCCATTAAACTCATGCTCCATTATAATCACATTCCCATAATCCCCATCTGCAGGTAAATACTTCTTATCAAAAATTATACCATCATAAAATGCATAAATGGGAGTACCGATAGGACCACCAATATCTATTCCGACATGATGAGTTCTCTTACCTTCAAACAATTCAGTTTCATACAAACCTTTCCTGTTTTCATCATATTTCCCGATTGAAAACTCAAGAGGAGAAGTTTCTACGCCATTAGTAAAATCATGAACATGATATTTTTTTGGAAGTTTTACAATAAAATGAAAGTCGTAGTCATCAAAATCGATGTAAGGCGGTTCTTGCATTGATACTACTTTACACATCAACAATAATAATTGCTCGCTAAATTTTTTAATTTTTAATCGCAATGTTATCATAACGTCTAGTATGTGCCCTACTTAGGTGAGGCTTTGGGAAACGTAAGTGTACTGACAAATGTCACATTAAAACAATTAATCGAAGAAGCACCAGTACGCTGGCCAACAATTTGGGATGAAACAGTAGAAAGGAAAAATTGCTTAATTTTACTACCAAGAAAATCTAGACCTGAAATGGAACAACATGGTTTTTATGTGGAACATAAACATCCTGTATTCGGCTTATTTTACAGACCAAGAGATGAAGCAAATACAATTAGATCTAGAGGTATCGATCCATTATCTGCATCCTATCAATTTTTAAATATCGCAGTTTCTGATTTGGATTTATGGGTTAACGAATTAATTTCAAATAATGATTATGAAAAAGTTTCTACAATAATTGAACCACTTCCATCAAATGCTGTATCATCAATTAGACTAGGATTTGAAGCTTTTGAAATGGAAACTTATGCTCATAAATCATTAGACTACTTTGGACACTTACCATTAGTAATGCCTCCTCACAGCCTAGTTTCCAAAGCATTCTTATCAATTCCAGATGTTGTTCCATTAACTCCAAGTATCTCTGAACCAGAAGAAGTTCAAGAGATTAAAGAACAAGTCACAACTACTCCAGTAGTTGAAGAAGTACCATCAATTGAAAATGATGAATTTTTAGAAGAAAAAACAGTTCAAATCGAAGAAGAAGCTCCAATTACATCCAATGAGATTCCAGAAGAAAACACATCACCTGCCCCAAAAGCAATTGTTGAGGAACAAACATCATTACCTGAAGTTGGTGTGGAATCAGAATTTAGAATGATTGTTCAAAAATTAATGGCAGAAGGTTTAGACCATCAAGCAATTATGGAAAATACAGAATTCCAAGACATAAGTGATAGAGCAACTGCTGCTGGAATTAACACATGGGAATTGTTCCTTAAATTAGCTACATAATCGCCGACAGTTTCAATTGGATAAGATGTTTCGATATAGTCGAGCACAATGTATTTTTGTATAAGTTGTGGAATGGAACAAAAGAATCCTACTAAATTCTGTAGACATTGTGGGGAAAAGGGTATTGATTCAAGAATACTTACATCATTGAAAATTGAAGCAGACCAAGTAAATTTGAAAAAAGGTGGAAATGAGGCTGCAAATGAAAGTATGAATACATTAGATGCTATTGAAAAGTTCAGAAGAGAAGCTGATGAACTTGCAAGAAGGANAAATCAGCAAAATTAGGATGAATATGACCATTAAAAAAACCGCTTGGATGGAAAAAATCGCAAATGGAGAAATTCCTAANAATAAACATCTCGCAATTCTTCTTTCCCTTCTTCCTCAGCAAGAAAAAAGAACTTTNGAATTAGAACAATATACNACNCCAGGAAATCTTGCTTCAAGATGGATNAATGAAATATACAATTCAATTGGAAATGACTTTGCTAATTATCATGTAATNGANATTGGATGTGGAAATGGAATTTTAGGTTTTGGATGTGCTTTAATGGGAGCGAAAAGTCTAACATTAATTGATAGTGACTCAGAAGCAATTGAAATAGCNAAAAAAAGTCAACAAATGTTNGCTGAAAACGTAAATTTNGATATTGAAATTAATTTCATTAATGCCCATATTGGCAAAAGTGCAATACATATTCCTGATAATTCATTAATAATTTCCAATCCTCCATGGGGTACTCAAAAGTATAAAGCAGATCGACCCATCCTAAATTTAATTTTTAATTCGAATGCTAAAGAAATTCATTTAATGCATACTAGTAAAAACAACCATCTGATTCCTTTTGCAAATGAACATGGATGGGATGAAATAAAGATGATAAAAGCCGATTTTATGATTCCTGCACTGTACGAACATCATCAACGAAAAAACACAACTACTGAGATTATTTGTTGGAAATTTTTCAAACCTTCAGAAGGGGAGGTTTAACAAGCCGAAGTAAGACGGCCATTTGAGCAAGAGATGGGCGCATCATTCATAACACCTGGTGAAATCATTGAGAATTCATCAAATTTAACACCAGGCAAAGGTACAATTGAACACGAAGGAAATATTATTGCAATGGTCCAAGGGAATGTAATTATTGATTCAAAATCAAATACGGTTAGCGTGACAAATGATGATGATGTACCAACTCCAAAAGTTGGAGATTATCTGATTGGAGTCGTTGATAAATTAGGAGAGAAAGCCGCTACAATTAGAATAATTCAAATCGAAGGGGACGAAAGAAGTATTTTACCCCAACATCAATATGCAGATATTTACGTTGCTGGAATTGTAGATAGATTCCTTCCTGCACCTGTTGATGCAATGCGCAGAAGAGATCTAGTTAGGGTTAAAGTTACTGAAACGAATCCTGTCTTGAAAGTAAATACAAGAGACGATGAAAATTGTGGAGTTTTGTCCGCATTATGCCCTCAATGTGGTAACGATCTCTATGCAAAACCAGAAGGGGACAATAATGTTCACTGCTCACAATGTGATTACAAAGGTTATCGGGTATTATCCAATGGTTTTGGGCACGGATATGATTTAGATAAAAATGGAGCCGCATCCTACAACAGGTTGAAACAACGCTGGTCAAAAGAATTTGATGAAATTTTCAAATCTGGAATTCCTGCGAGAAGTGTACTTCTAAGTGCAGATCATCGTTTTGATGGAAGGAAAATTATCAGACCGAATTTTGAAGGAACTGGTGGAAATAATCAAAGAAATGAACGACCTAAAGGTACTAAATTATTCGTTGGTGGTTTGGCTAGAAGTATCGATACTGAAAGATTAAAAGAATTATTTTCACAACATGGTGATGTCATTGATGCAATTGTAATGACTGATAAAGAAACTGGAAATTCAAGAGGTTTTGGATTCGTCACTTATTCGGGAAAAGCCTCTGCAGATGTTGCGATTAAAGAATTACATAAATTTGAATTAAATGGAAGGAAGATTACAGTAAATAATGCTGATGACAAATCTTCCTCCAAAAAAGATAGGAAACCCTCAGGAAAGAAAATTTTTGTTGGTGGTTTAGATTGGAATGTTAATGAAAAGCAATTAAAAGAATTATTTTCAAAGCACTGTAAAGTAATTGATGTCTCAATTCCACTCAATAGAGATACTGGAAAAAGTAGAGGTTTTGGTTTTGTAACCGCTTCTGAAGATTCAGCAGAAAAAGCCATTAAAGCACTAGATGGATTCGAATTAAATGGAAGAAAAATAGGTGTTCGCGAATCAGATGATAAATCTAAAAAGAAAAATAATAAAAATCAACGTTCATCAAGAGAATTGCAAGCTCGAAGAGAGGAAGGTATTGAGGATTAAATATGGATAGCCAGGATTCTTACTGGCTATTGATTGATGGCTATGAAGATGAACCAGCAGCATTTGGCGTTCCTCCTTACATAGGTTTTCATTGCAGATATATCGCTGGGGTGTTTGAAAAAAAGAAAATTCCTTACAAATATTTGACAATTGATCAGTGGAGAATTTCAAAGTTTGATGATTTTGAGAACTTGGCAGGTCTAGTAATTCTTGCAGGTGCTGTAGTTCCTGGAAAATATCTAAGAGGTACTCCAATCAGTCTAAATGAAACTGAAAGAATAATTAGTTCAGCACCTATTTCATTACCTGTACTTTGCGGAGGTTGGGCAATAAGAGGGTGGAGGCATCAAGGATGGAGCCCCTTAAGAAAAAATCTATTCTTAGCCCATTGGGATACTGATGCAAGTTTAGATTATTATCTTGATAATTCACAGTGGAAACACATCAGAAGAACTGCTGAACAATGGAATGAATGGGCAAAAGCAGGTGCTTCGTCCAAAGCGGTAACAAAACATCCTGATTTAGATGGACCTCTAACATATGAAGTTGAAGTTTATCAAGGATGTGTGAGATTTAAAAATGGATGTAAATTCTGTCTTGAACCAAAGAAAGGAGTTCCATTATGGCGTAAGCCTGAGGAAATAATNTCGGAAGTAAAAACCGCTTTAGATAATGGTGTTAGAAATATTCGTCTTGGTGGTATGACTGATGTTTATACCTATTTAGCTGAAGGNGTAAAAGAATTAGAATATCCTATTCCAAATCCAAAACCGTTAGAAAAATTACTCTATGGTTTACGTGAAGATGAACGAGTAAATATCTTACATGTAGATAATGGAAATCCAAGTATTATCGCTGAAAATCTTGAACCAAGTACAGAGATTACAAAAATGCTAGTTGATACGTTATCAGATGGTGCAATTCTTTCTTTTGGCTTAGAAAGTGTTGATCCTAAAGTACACAGTTCAAATTGGTTAAATTGCGATCCTCAACAAGCAAAAACTGCAATTAGATTGATTAATAAATTTGGAAAAGAAAGAGGTGAAAGAGGTCTACCCAAATTATTGCCAGGATTAAACTTCATAGCAGGATTACATGGAGAAGTTCCAGAAATAACTTATAATTTAAATCTAAAATTCCTTTCACAATTAAAGAATGAAGGTTTGTGGTTGAGAAGGATAAATATTAGGCAAGTTGAAGGTGAAGGATTTCAAGAAATACCTACAAAAGAATTTAATGAATTTAAATCAAAAGTGAGAAATGAATTTGATGGGCCCCTACTTGAAGAAATGTTACCAATTGGTACAATTCTGAAAGATGTATGGTGGGAATCTCATGATAATAGAACAAGACTTCCGATTCATCTCACTGAAAAACATCTTTCAAGTAAAATTCATGGTAATGCTGGAATAACATTTGGAAGGCAAATTGGTGCTTATCCAATTTTAATAGGAGCAGAATACCACATACCATTAGAAACAAAATCGGACGTACTAGTCACTGGTCATGGAAAAAGAAGTATTACTGCAATTGAAACAGGTTTAGATATAAATCTCGCTAGTCAACATCAATTAGCTGCAATTCCTGGAATTGGATCTAAAACTGCATGGAAAATAATTTCTGCCAAAGCCAAAAGACTATCTAAAAATAGAGAGAATAGGGCATTTGAAAATTTAGAAGATGCTTTTTCTGCAATTGATATTCAAATTCCAGAATTTGCATCTAAAATACTCTATTAATAATTTGAGCATGAAAAAGTATTTTAATTAATTTAGAAAAAAAAAATTAATGCCAGAAGATACTAAAATTATCTTAGATAAAGAGTCACATAAAAAAAATCAAATAAAATATCTAATCGGTTTATCTCCAATAATAATTTATTGTGTACATTATTTTACATCCCCAATGAATAGTTTCGAAGATTTGGAGACGTATGCTTTAACATCTTGTTTGATAATTTTAATCCATACAGGGGCATTATATTATACATATTTAAATTGGGATAAAGAAAAAGATCTTGGTTTAGGTTTGATAACATCTGCTATTTTAGTTATTATTATCTTGATATTGGATGAAATTTTCCTCTTCTTATGATTATTAACCTTCCAAAAATTTTTTTAAGTTAGTTCAGATAAAGAGTTTAATGAAAACAGAAATTGATGAAATTCGGAATCAAAAACCACCATCAATAGTAATTTCAAAACCACCATCAATTATCATTTCGGAAGTTAATGAAACTACACCTGAAAAAGAGATTAAACAATTATCTCAAAACGTTAAAGAAAATGAACCTAACGAATTTAATACTAAAGAATATTTAATTGGTTTATTTACTCCAGGAGTTGTTCTAATATTAATTTTAATGACATTCGATTATTTAGATGATAAACATAACGAATGGGAGGAGGAGTATAGAGATAATTATTATTATGAATTCTACGATTATGACATTCCGCCCGAACCAATAAATTTAGATTTAGAGGATGAACTCTTAATATTAGGGATTTGGTTATTTACCTACATTTTAGCAATTATTTTGGCATTTGGCACGAAGAATAATCACCTTGGTTTAGGTTTGTTAACGTTCCCTTTGTTAATTTTTATGTTAATTTTGTTTAATCTTTAACCTTGAAGTCTTTTTCATAAATCCCTTTTTCTAGTAAAGGCATCTCAAATGCTAGAAGTCTTAATCCAGCAAAATTTAGTAACCCTGTAATTGGATTAAGG
>NZRR01000049.1 GCA_002696315.1 Methanobacteriota archaeon
CCAGTGGAAGAATTTAGTGGTTCAAGTAGAAAATACGATTCATAAAAAATAAACCATTAGTTAATTATAGAGAATAGGGTTAGGACGAACTATGATTACCAGCAAAAGAACAACATTTTACATATCATTATTACTTTTTATTTTTGTAATATTATTTGCAGGTTCAGCAGTAGAAGCTAATCCTAATGGGAAATATAATAGTTCAAACGGTTGTTCTTGTCATGGAAGCAGCTCTAGTTCCGTTACACCAATATATTCAGGATTTCCAACAGAATATACGCCTGGACAAAATTATCTAGTAACAATTGAAATGGGTCAATCTGCATCAAATGGTGGTTTTTCATTTACAGTCGATCAAGGTTCTCTATCTAATCCGGGACCTAATACAAAAGTATCAGGATTAAGTGCAACACACACTAATAATGGTGGAACGAGTTGGAATTTCGAATGGATGGCTCCCTCTAGTGGTAGCGGTCAAGTTTCTTTACAAGTTGCAGTAATGCAAGCAAATGGAAATGGACAAAATTCAGGAGATTCGTGGAATACTCTGAGTTGGACAATTGATGAAGATGTTCCTGTAGATTCTGATACAGATGGAGATGGTGTAGATGATGTAGATGATGCCTTCCCAAATGATCCAAATGAATGGGATGACTCAGATGGAGATGGCGTTGGAGATAATTCCGATGCTTTCCCTAACGATCCTAATGAAACAGCGGATTCGGATAGTGATGGCGTTGGAGATAATTCCGATGCTTTCCCTAACGATCCTAATGAAACAGCGGATTCAGATAGTGATGGCGTTGGAGATAATTCCGATGCATTCCCCAATGACCCTAACGAAACTACAGATACTGATGGTGACGGTGTTGGGAATAATGGAGATGCTTTCCCATTTGATTCATCCGAATCAGCAGATAGCGATGGAGACGGAGTAGGAGATAATTCAGACCAATGTCAAGGTTTTGATGATTCAGTTGATGTTGATGGTGACCAAATAATTGATGGTTGTGATCCATTAATTGATTCTGATGGTGATAATATATCAGATGATTTAGATCAATGTCCTAGCGAAAATTCGATTGGTTTTGATTCTAATCAGGATGGATGTTTGGACGATACAGATGAAGATGGAGTTACGGATAATATAGATCAATGTCCTAGTGAAAATTCGACTGGTTTTGATTCTAATCAGGATGGATGTTTGGACGATACAGATGAAGATGGAGTTACGGATGATCAAGACCAATGTCCCAGTGAAGATGCATCATCTCTTGATAATAATCAAGATGGTTGTTTAGACGATTCAGACGGAGATGGTGTATTAGATAATTTAGATCAATGTGAAGGTTTTGACGACTCAATTGATATTGATGATGATCAAATTATAGACGGTTGTGACCCCTTGATTGATTCTGATGGAGATGATGTCTCAGACGATTTAGATCAATGTGAGGGTTTTGACGATTCTATTGATGTTGATACTGACGGGATAATAGATGGTTGCGATTCTCTAATTGATTCAGATAATGATTCCATAGCAGATAATTTAGATCAATGTGAGGGTTATGACGATTCTATTGATATTGATGCTGATGGGATAATAGATGGTTGTGATGATTTAATTGATAATGACGGGGATGGAGTTCGTAATAGTGAGGATGCATTTCCTAATGACGCAAATGAAACATTAGATTCAGATGGAGATGGTGTCGGTGATAATCAACAACTTGCTGCGGAATTACAAGCAGAAGAAGATGCAAAACAACAAATGATGATTATCAGTGGAATCATTTTACTTGTTATTTTATCAGGAATAGGGACTTTTTTTGTACTAAAGAAAAAAGATGGAATTGAAGATTTTCCTAAACAATCTCCAGTAATGAATTTTAATAATCCACACATGCAACAAACAGTTGTTTCTGCACCAACAGTTGTAAACCAATGGACTGATCAAGCAGGCTACACTTGGAGAAGTATGAGTGATGGTACTACATTATGGTGGAATGGGACTGATTGGCAAAAATCAAATTAATTTAATAAGCCAAAATTTTCTTTAATCTCACATGGACCAGGAAGAATTGGTAAAATATCATCTGTAACTAATCCCGTGTTTTTAGATATCTGATTCGCTAGCTTTTCTTTCTTTTGATTACTTGGTTGAATTTCTGCCCAGCGTTCACATAAAGAACTTACAATTTCGCTGGTACCTCCTAGAAGTAAAGGAATGCCATTAATACAAATTAGACCAATAGCCATTTTCATTTCAAGATCTTTAATCCAATTTCTATTTCCTCTGACTATAAATGCTCCTTTTGCTACAAATTCACCTGTTTCTGCGGTTTTGGAAACTTGACCGGGTTTAACCCAAAATGAAGTTCCAGCTCCGCCCCCGCCTGTCCATCCTCTGGACCAAATTAGTGCCATATTTGCAGCTTGTAATTTTGCAGTTTCACTAAATTCTATATCTTCCATAGAATCACATATTCTGTATGCATTTACTCCTTTAGTTAAGTATGGAGGTGGATTATTATCCCGTTCAAAACCTATTTTTAATTTTGAAACACATGATGCAGCTCCATGTAAGTCTGCATGGAAATATAAATCTCCGCTTCGCATATGTTTCTTAATTAATGAATCATTTGATTTTGCATCTCTTCCACCTACAAAAATATGCATTCCATCAATTATTGTCCATCTAAATCTTTCAAACCAAAATCTCTTAGCTCTTTTAATTACGGTAACTTGATCTTTTTCTTTACGTTTAATTTCGTTTTTCTTTGCCTTTTTCAGTAATCTTTCTGTTTCCAATAGAGCTTCTCTGGCACCTTCTGATTTATCTTTGACTTTTTTGGCTTTAGAAAAATATACCTGTGCATTCAATTGAGCAGAATTTTCTATACTAATCCAAACATTACCAGCTTCATTTGGTAATTTTAACATCATCTTTTTTTCTTTGGCATTAATTTGAGAAATATATTCAAATTCTAAGGCTTTTTTTGAAAAATCTTTCCAACCGATTTCACCTATTGTTTGTGTTGCTTCCGAAATCAAATAATCAATTTGTTGTGAATTCTCTTGGATTACAAGTCCTTTAGTTCTATTTTCATTTATTTCTTTATCGAATTTTTCTAATGATTTTTTTTGACTATTTAATCGTCTAGACAATTTGTCTGATTCAGTATCTAAACCCCTGGGTTGTTCAGAAATCATCTTTTCATGAATCCTTCTTGCAGTGGCGCCAGAATCATGCTGGCCATACCATGTATCTATGGCATCATTATAATTTTCAAAATGTATTTGTAAAACATTTTTCTTTTCTAATGTTTTAATTGGGCTAGATTCAAAGGTTAATTCTGAAAATATTTTATCTCGAGCCAACAAATTATCTGCCTCTTGAATATTATTTTTTGTGTTTTCATGGTCATCTGATTTGAGTAGTAAATAGCCACCCAAATCATCATTTTTTAATTCAACTAGAATCAAATTTAATTCTGTAAAAATAGTATTTAATTTACTGTTCGATTCTGAAATTTCAATAGATGATTCATGATTGTCAAGATTCGACTTTTTACAAATTAATTCTGCTATCTGGCCCCCCAAGTTGACATGAATTGCCAGAGTTTTAACTAGATCTAAATCACTTTTGGCAAAAATTTCTTGAAGTTCTTCAATTGTTAAATTATATGGGTTGATGGCACCAGTTGGCGGTTCGTAAGAAAACCCTTTTTTTATTATTCTACCGCCGATTTTTGTATGAGTTAAAGGAGCGATAATCATCTTATTTTCATCTAATAATATTAAATTCCCATTTCTAAAACATTCAATGATAAGTTCTCTTTTTCCCATCTTTGCATCAAAAATTATGCTAATTGCCCTATCAAAGCCGATTTGTGAAATTTCTTCAATTCTTGCATTTGTTAAATGCTTTCTTAAGAGCATTGCGAATGGGGCTGGTTGATTTGGCATCGGCCTGTCTCTTGAAGAAAGGTATAATCGACTTCCCCTAATTATCACCAAATCATTCTGTGGTAAACTCTTTGGTTTTATTCTAAGAACAAGTTGTTCATGATGGGGTTGATATGATTTTTTACAACGAGCATTAACTAGAATTTGTAATTCATCCACCATCCGATGAATATCAAAACTTGACATCTGCTCTCGCATGCTAATCCTCACCTATGGCCACGGGGACTACTTCAATAGTCAATCGCTTTTAATTCCTAAGTTTAGTTATTTTCTTAGGATTAAATCAGTAATTACTAATTCACACACCGATTTTACAACAGGTGCTGCTCTTGGTCCTATCACGGGGTCGTGTCTACCTTCAACAACTAGTTCTTCTTGAGTACCTGACTTAAGATTCAATGTAGTCTGAGTTTTTGAAATACTACTTGGCGGTTTGAAATGTACTTTAATTTTTAATGGTGCCCCTGTTGAGAATCCACCTAGTGCTCCATCCGCATCTGAGGATAAAGTCGGATTACCATTTTCATTCCCCCATGAATCATTATGTTCACTTCCATGCATTTTTACAGCAGAAACACCTTCTCCAAATTCTATTGCCCTTGCTGCAGGAATTGCCATCAATGCCCTTGCTAGTGCAGGCTCTAAACCATCGAACCATGGCTCCCCCACCCCCATTGGAAGTCCTTTGATGCTTACTTCGACACTACTTCCAATACTATCACCCATTTCAGAAGTTGATTTAATTAAATTATACATTTTTTCTGCCGCCACCTCATCCTTACAATTTGTTAATTTCATAGCATTAGTTTGATTTTTAATTTCTAATTTTGTTATGGAATCAGCATTAATATTTCCAATAGAACAAACTTGGGATAAAACTTCGAATCCCATCTCTTTTCTCAAATTCTCAATTACTCCCGAAGCAGCAACAAGTGGAGCAGTTAGACGACCACTATGACTTCCTCCACCTCTTAAATCGGCATTACCTTCACTTCGAATATGTGATGGCAAATCTGCATGCCCAGGTCTTGGAATCTTGGGTAAAAAAGAATAATCTTTACTTTTAGCATCTTGATTTTTTATCCATAATAATAGTGGAAAACCAGTCGTTTTAGAATTGTAAATTCCAGATTTAATCTCACAAATATCTGGCTCTTTTCTTGCGGAAGCTAACTCTCTTCCAGGTTTTCTTTCAGATAACTTTTGAGCGATAATATCTTCATCGATAAGAATTCCTGGAGGGATTCCTTGAATCAATGCACCTACTCCTTTACCATGACTTTCCCCAAAAATTGTAACGCGTAAACGCTTACCTAGAGTCATTTCCATATCATAACCTCACAAATATTATGAATTTTCATTTTCAGAATCTTCTTCAGCTAATAGAGGTTTAGTAATTATAATTTCAAACCCTTTTGATTCATACCATTTTGCAATTCTATCCAAGGTAGGTTTACTAGCTGCGGGGGAAAAAACGATAATTGAATTTCCAGAACCAGAAATGCCAGATCCTCTGCCTCCATTTACCATAGCATCATTTGTTAATCTTCTATTCGAATTATCATTCAAAACCCCACACATAGCTCTTCCATTCCAGGTCATTGCCATTATCGGATTTTGATTTTGTAATGCATCTAATGCTTTTGAAAAAGCTTGTTGATGAAATTTAAAATCTTCGAGTGATGGTAGAGATTCTCTTTCTTCCCGAAGTACAATTAGAATATCCCACTCTTCTGGGGATGGTCCAATTCCTCTGAATAGAACACTTTCATTTGCAGGTAAACTTGGATCAACTATTTTCCATCCACCTTCACAAACTGCCCAATTGTCATCTTTTGAACCTGTTAATGTAATTCCAGCATCAAAATGTGCACTGGATGCTAAATCTACTAATTCTGAATTTTCAAGATCAGTCTCAGTTGCAGCACATAATGCCCTTAATGCAGCAATTGATACAGAGGATGACGATTTCAGTCCTTGTCGTGGGGGAATCTCACTTTTTACAGCCCAGTATAAATTTTCAACATTTGGTAATTTATGTCCTGCTTCTTCCCATGATTTTATGACACTATCAAGTAAACCATCTGGATCATCAGGTTCATTTTTTGGGGGATTATCTCTTAATGCAACCTTTGTATTTAATTTCAAAGGAAGGCTGGAACCATAACCAATTCCAGCAGCGTGCAATAGGCTACATGCACCGTGTGCTTCACCAATTCCAAGAAGTCCCATTTCTTTACCCCCGAGTAGCCGACAACGAGGTAACACTTCAATATTCTTGGCTAAATGCTCGTATTGGGGTTCCTAAATGTCTAGTTTGGGCGGAATTATGAATCAAAATTTGCATACCTTTTTTCAATTTTGTAATCGAAATTGGATTCAGATTATGATCAATTAACCTTACCGTTTCAGCTTGTTGTAAAATTATATTTCCTTCCAAATTATTCTCATCAATCCATTGAATTTTAACTAATGGTCTTTTTTCTAATTTTATCCTTCCAATTTTTGTTGTTCTAGTCGTTCCTTCTTTACTAACTATTAGTACTTCGTCTCCAGATTTCAGTTCACTAAGATATTTTGTGGTATTGTTATTCATCTGGATATATGAATGAATGCTACCAGCATTTACTCGAAATGGTCTAGTTGGAACAAATTCAGAATCTATACTTTCAGCATGTATTAGTGAAAGTGTGTTGGAAAATGAACCACATAACATTCCTTCTCCTAGTTGAAGTAAACTTGTGGTATCTACACAAACTCTTTCTCCAACACCAATTGTTGAAATATCGTTAATCATTCCAAAATTTAATGAAATAGGATCAGAGTTATAATCAATTAAAGGTTCTTCTGTATTCTTTTCTAATCTTTGAGATTTTGTAATTATTGCTAATTCAATGAGATCTGAATTTACAACTAATGCATCAACACCTATTTCTAGAGCAAAAGCAATTCCTGGGACTTCTAATTCATTTTCAACTATTGCAGCTAATTTAGTTCCAGAATTCTCTGCCGCAGCGATTAAATTTTCACAAGGAATCATTTTCCAACTATCGCATTTTAACAAAATCCATTCCACACTACCAATTAATGACAAAGCACTCTCTTGTTCTTTCAGAGAGGAGATATTTACCATTAAACCGATAATTTTACCATTTTTTTCTAATTTTAAATCCTCATTAATTTCGATATTTGTAATATCGTGTTTTGTAGATTTATTAGTTAAGATCTTATCAATTTCATTTGGAATGTGTTCAGGATAAGAGTCAGTACAATTTAACCAAATTTCCATACAACCACTCATTTTTAATTTTCATGAATTAATTTGGATATTTTCTCACATCTTTCTTGAATATTGTCAGATGCGAAAATTTGTCTACCCATGCATACCCCTTTTGCTCCTGAATCTAGAGCATCCTTGATTAGTGTTAGTAAATCTTCTAAGTCTCCTTTTTGTTCTCCTCCAGCGATTAATACAGGGATTGGGGCAGATTTACACACCTGCGCAAATGAATCTTTATCGCCAGTCCAAGGTACTTTTACAACATCACAACCAAGTTCAAAAGCAATCCTCACTGCGTGACTTATACCTTTAGTAATATCATTATCATCAAGTTTTAAATTAGGACCTCTTGGATAAATCATACCTAATAGTGGCATATCTTGTTCAAATGCTTGCTTTGAAATTTCTCCCATCCTTTCAATCATTTCTGATTCGAATTCAGAACCTAGGTTTACTTGAGCACTAACTCCTATAGCCCCGCGTTTTTTTGCTTCAATTACTGACCCCGTCAAAACTTTATTGTCTGCCTTTTTTCCTCCATGTATAGTTGAAGCACTAAGGTGCATTATGAAGTTATTTTCACTATTATAGTGGCTTACAACTCCCTTGTGTGCAATTATTGAATTTGCTGAAGAAATTAGAGGTATTAATTCTGATAAATTTTCTAATCCTTTTTCCGGGAATGAGGAAACAGCATGATCAATTGGAATGATTAAACCTCTTCCCTTTGGTAATATTTTTTCCAAACGTTCTTCTTTTCCCATTATACGTTCCTAAATGAATCATAATTATGTATGCACCGCTTAATTGGGAATCTAGAAGTCAACGTTTATCTTCCAATTCAGTTAGGAGTGGTTAATGAATCCTACAAATTTGGGAAAAGGGTTGCTTGTTACTGGCGTAGTAATGCTTATGCTTGCTATACCATTATCAATTGTTGCTACATCTATGGTGCAAGGAACTATTGATTCATCAAGCGTAAGAACGGCTGAAAATACATGGGAATCGGAATCCTGGCTGACATCAGTAAGTTATCGAGATTACTATGCTTATGATGTAACAAATGCGGATGAATTGAATGAATTTCCAGAGGGCTGGGCAAAAACCCCTGAATTTGAATTAAAAGGTCCTTACACATTCAAAGTCACCACTGAAAGAGTTTTTGTAAATCATAATTCAACAGCTGCGACTTATGAATATACAGAATCAACTAGTTTTGAAAGTTGTTTTGATATTGATTGTGATGGAAATGGTCCAGGTGAAGACCCTAGAGAACAAGTTTCTAACCTTAATGTGCCATATGCTACTTTGAGAGTTGCTACATTACCTCAGATTTTTGAGATAATTAGGGAGGCAATGGAAGCTAGATTTGCCATGTTAATGTTAGAGGAAGAATCTGATGAAACAAATTTTTCAGATTGTTTCGCTAATGAAATGGATTATTTAGAATTTTTAAATGGGGGGGAAGGAACTAAAAATCCTACAGGAATATTAGCAGAAGGCCCTTCTAGCGAACCCATATATTATGGAGTTACAAACTTTTTAGATTCCTCTAATTCAAATTCAGAACAAACCATGTCTGATTANGGAATAATTTCAAATTCATGTATGGACGATATAACGGAATGGGTTGGGAACTGGCACAACGGTATTTCCACTNACGAGGTATCTGGACAATATTTAGTAGATTCAGAAGGAAATGCNTATCCCGAAAATGCAACTGAAAATATTACTNCTTCAGATTATGCAAATATGTCATTTGGCGGAGTAGANCCTCTNGATGGTTCNTTACCATTATTNGGANTAAATAATGGNGGNNTAGTNGCTTTAGANCGAACTATAAATCTTGGAAATGAATTAGCNGGTAGNGTATTAGANAGNATGNCTACAACTACAGGAGCAGGAGGTATGGTTTACATGTCAATTGTNGGTTCAACACCACCAATTATTGATGTNAGTGGACCNGATTACGGACCTGATGGATTAGTACTTGACAANTATAGTGGATTCAGAGGTTATGTGGATAATGCTTTCCAAGGNTTTGCATTAGAACATTTGACAATGAATGTNCTTTTCAATGATGTAGTTCCTCGTTATNTNGAGGAAATCGGTTCTCAACGTTGGAGTACATTATCNATTAATGAATGGTTATTTGGATGGCATGACCCTGCTACTGCTTATTCTCTTTCNGGNTCTTTNGATAATTATTCAACAGGTTGGTTTTCTTTNGATGCAAATTCTAGTTTTTATGTGANCCCNGAACTAGCNGAAAAAGGCATTGNATCTCCAGAAATACCTCCATCTTGGATNGTNAGAAATACAGGTGCATTGGAACTNAATAAATTAGATAAATTAGTNACTGCAAATAATTTAACNGAACTNGATTGGCATTCAAAAGAAATGTACGAAGGTACCTATGGTCTTGTTGATTGGGAACCAAATGGACTCAGATACTCTAGCGGTGGATGGGTAGATGGTACGAATATTGACTGTGAAGCAAATAAATATCTAAAATATAACCTTGCAGGGTTCATGGTTCCTAATATTCCTTGTGTTGGATATTCAGATGTAAAAGGTATTGAAGCCCTTCATTATAGTATTGAAACTAATGCTACAGAAAGACCGATTCAAGCTAAATTATTGAATACAAAAACTCTTTTAGATGCTTTACCAGGTTCAATACCACTTTATTTCAATGCAGAGGCAGATATCTATGCAGAACCAAAATCAGGTTATATGATTAAGGGAGATGTGGTTAGTACATTCTATCTTGATGTTGATGCTTTGAATGATCCTTCTAAAGATGCACCCACAAGTATGGATGAACTTCAACCAGTATTTGTGATTGAAATTCATTCAGAATTAAATGATGAACAAGCATCTACAATTCAAAGTCAAATCTATACAAATCAAAATCTCGTCACTTGGTGGACTAATTTTGATACCCCCTTTGATTTCATTTTACCATTGTTAGTTTTGATTAGTGCAATTTGCTTCTTCACAGGTAATAAACAATTACTTAATCTTGACCTAGAAGGACAGGATGAATAGTATGACTTTAATTGAGTTAAGAAATTTGAAAAGACACTATAAGATGACATCTGAAACGGTAAAAGCGTTAGATGGAATTGACTTAACTATTGAAGAGGGAGAGAGAGTAATTCTCCTTGGCCCATCTGGTTCTGGTAAAACAACATTATTGAATTGTATATCTGCATTAGATGTCCCAACAGATGGAAAATATATTTTTGGAGGTAGTGAGGTACCTAGAGATAAATCAGAACAAATGACAACGTTTAGACGAGAAAATATTGGTTATGTTTTTCAATTTTTTAATTTACTTCAAGATTTGACCGTTCTTGAAAATATATTATTAATTCAAGAGTTAGCAGGAGGGAAAGATCAAGAAAGAGCTTTGAATTTATTAAAATTAGTTGGTTTGGAATCAGAGATTAATCGTTTTCCAGCAGAAATTAGTGGAGGCCAACAACAACGTGTTGCAATTGCTAGAAGTATAGCGAAAAAACCTCGATTGTTATTAGGTGATGAACTAACAGGCAATTTAGATACAGAAACATCTACTAAGGTCATGAAAACTTTAGTAAGTGCGTGTGAATCAGAAAAAATTACAGCAATTTTTGTTACACATGATGAATCTTTGATTCAATTTGCTACACGAGTAATTAGAATTGATAGTGGGAAGATAATTTCTGATGAAAAAGTATCTTAAGGGGGTGTTTAAATGTCAATGCTCTTAACTAAAAGATTAATGAGAAGTCTTTGGAGAACGAAATTAAGACTTTTTGCAGTAGTGATGATGGTTAGCATTGGGGTTTTTGCAGGAATCTCTTTTGGAATGTACGCGAATGTTGTTACAGATATGTATGATGATACATATTTAGATGATGAAGATGGCGTTAATCTTCCAGATATTTGGGTGAAGAATCCTGGAGGGACTTGGAATGGAACTACTTCTGAAAATTTATGCCAAATAGTGCAAGATGAATGGTCTAGTGATATATTAGAATTAGAAAATTGTGAATCAAGATTAATTTTACCAGGCTTAATGTACCATGAAAATGTAAGTATGTCCGCTATTTGGCATGGGGTTGGTGAAGGAAATATTGATCGGGTATGGTTTCCAGAACACGATTGTTGCTCAGGAAGACTTGCTGAAGCTGCAAATGAGATTGTAATTGATTACCATGTGGCAAAGGGACTTGAAATTAATCTAAATGACATTGTTTCACTCGGGGCAGGATTTGGTAAAATTGATTATACAGTCGTAGGAATTGGACTTCATTCAAACCATTTTTACTTCGCAGAACAAGGTTCAATAATTCCTGCAGATGTTGGAACATTTGCAACAGGTTATTTATCAGTGGAAGGTTTAGAAAAATTAGCAAATGTTTCTTCGGGGACATCAAATACTCTTTTGATTGATGTTAAAGGCTCCCCAGCATATGATCTTCAATCAACATCAGAAAACGAAGGACCTGAGTTAAAGTCGTTAATCGAGAACCTTACGGTTAGTTTTAGTATTCAAGATGGAATATCAGTTGTGGTTCATGATCGTTCAGGNCAGGAATCTGTTGAATTTNTAAGGGCTGATGTGGAGGGTGCAAAAAAAATGTANCCTTACGTTACTGGAATGATTACAGTTATTGCGGCAGTTACAATCTTCCTNAGTCTNCAGAGNTTAATACANTCACAAGCNAAAGAAATAGCTGTTTTAAGAACATTAGGGATNGCTAGAACTTCAATAATGCAAGGTTATGTAATTGCNCCATTAGTNATTGGTAGTGTTGGATCTCTGATTGGANCTTTATTNGGTTGGTACGTAGGNGGCCCTGGNATGTTANATTTTTATTCTGAAATNTTAGGAGTGCCAATTGTNCTTGATACNGCNTCACCATCAATAATTTTTGAGAATGTAATGATNGCTATGGTNGTTGTATTTATNTCTGGAATAAGGCCTGCTATGCAAGCCTCAAGATTGCAACCNTTGGAAGTATTTAGGGGNCAGAATGAAGTCCGNATTTCATCCAGTACAATTCAGAAATTAACTTCNAGGTTACCNGCAACAGTNGGACTTACTATACGTTCAAGTATCCGAAAACCAATTCGNTTAGGGTTNACTTTTTTTGCTCTAGGNTTATCNATGGTTTTATTTGGAACAATGTTCATGATGATGGGTTCNATGGAAGANNTTTTTGGAGCNAATAACGATTATGATGCTCAAGTTTACGTACCNATNGNTGGAGAAGGAGANGTAATTAATTGGGCACAAGATAACGGTGTAAATTATGAATTNGTNCTTCAATACCCAGGAACTCCAGAAGGAGANAATAGNCAATTTTTGATTTANGGATTAGATAAAATTGAAACTAAGGAATCACAATTAAGTATGATGGGAGTNAATTTGAAAGANGGAGATTTACCNATAATNAATTCTTCAATTACACAAGTNTTAATTGATGAAGGGACNAGTAAATTTTTAGNTTGGGAAGTTGGNGATCAAGAAATCATNATGTTNGCTTCATCACCTCTTAAAGTAGAANTTTCNGGAATNACTAAAGGTGAAATGCAACGAACAATTTATCTTCACCGCGCAGATCTATCTCAAATTGTTAATCTGAATGCTACCTCTGTATTACTTAGTTTTTCTGAAGAAGTTCTAATTAGTTCAGATTTAGAAGATATGTCTATTGGAATTAGTACAACAGAAGATCTAAAGAAATCAATGGATAAACTATTGGAACAGCAACAAGGAATACTATTTGCAATGAATGGATTGGGATTATTGATTGCTTTCGCAGTATTATTCAATACTTTAGTAATGAATATTGCTGAAAGAGATTTTGAATTATCTACATTAAGGGTCTTGGGTGCTCCGATGAATAAATTAGGAATAATGCTTCTCGGCGAGCATTTATTTATTGGGATAATTGGAGGGATTATCGCATGTTTTGCATCAGTACTTATGGCTAATTTAATGCTTGAATCTATGGTCCAATGGGCATTTTATTTTACTATTGAGCCTACACTTTACCATATTTCAGTTATAGGTGGAATAGTAGTGGGAATGGCAGTAGCTCTAACACCATTAGGTATGAGAAGAATTTACAAGATGAATCTTATAGAGAAAATCAAAGATTTGTCTCAGTGAAACTAGAAAGGGAAACTTAACAGTCATGACCTCTTTCGCCATAACAGATGTGGGCGGATTGGGTTGTCGCAACAATGTTGGTTGGTGCTATGGCATACGGAGTATCTGCAGTAATTTTTAGACGACATATTAGGTTGTCAATGGTTGATTCTGAAGACTTTAGATCAAGCGCCGCATTGTTACACACTCAATTTGGTAGAGCAAGATTACGTTTAGACAGAAAGTTGATTGAAGCTAAAAGATTAGATGTCTTTTCAAGACTTGAAAGAAGGAATAAAATACTTGCTCAATTAGAAGCAGAGAAAGAAGCATCTCAAACTACCGATGAAGATGGAACTCAATTATCTACAATCGAAATTCTAAGAAGAAGAAGAAGACAAAGAGAAGAAGAACTATCTCATTCAGAATTAATTGATAATTAATAAAAATTATTGGTTTTTTCTGATTATTACTTCATATTTGAAAAACCATATATTTCAGAGTTTTTTATTTGTGGTAAAGAACTGTTTTTAATTAGAATTGTTCTAACTCCCCAAAGGTCTTTGAAAATTCTATATTTCGTAGTTGCATCAAGATAATCAACACCAGAAGAACCACCAGTTCCAACTCTTCTTCCAATGATTCTTTCTACCATTCTTGCATGATGAGTTCTAAAAAGAACCATTGATTCTTCAAGTTCAACAAATGAATCAATTAGTTTTCTTGGCCATGCTAAAAGTGGTAGTTCTCTATACGCTTCTATGAACAAAAGACCTGCTCTACTTCTACTTATTTTTCCTTCTGGGCGTAAGTAATCTTCTGCCGATTTAATATTTGCATCAAATCTTTCTTCTAATGTTTTTTTATCAACACTTGAATGTTCTACCATTTTTTCTAACATTTTTTGGTTTAGATTTTCCATAGCTTCAAGATATTTTTCAATAAAATCCTCAACTAATTCACCATCATTTTCATCATCTATAAATGATCCTTGAATTGGTGTTCTTTCTAGCCATTTTTTTAATACTTCATCTAAACTTGGTTCTTTTATTGTTTTTTCTAATTGATTTAAACCTTGAATATATACGGGATTTTCTTCTGCTAATTTTCTATAATGTGCAAGTGGATCCATCCCTTTATTACGTTCATTATTTTTAAGTCCCATTAAAAATTCTAAT
>NZRR01000050.1 GCA_002696315.1 Methanobacteriota archaeon
GCTCCATGGTAAATCATTTGATCTAATGTAATTGGAAGAGTAGTTTCATGTCCTGCAATTACATTAGAAGCAGAATCGCCTACAAGTATTACTTCGACTCCAGCAGAATCAACTATTCTAGCTAATGAAAAATCATAAGCAGTTAACATTGAAATCTTTTCACCATTTTCTTTCATTTTTTGTAAGGTATTTGTGGTGATTTTTTTCACATCAGAGTTATTCGACATGGTCGCTCCCAGTCTAGCCAAAATCTTCTGTGGTTTGAAACTCTCTATTCCAAATTATTCTTCTTCTTTATCTATTTCTTGGATTGATATTAAAAATTCATCTACATCTAATACTCCATCTCCATTAATATCTGCAGAATGGAAATATCTTCTTAGAATCTTATCGTTTAATGATACTTCCAGTTGTAATGAATTCATCGCTGATGTGAATTCTTGAAGATTTAAGTGACCTTTACTATTCGAATCAGCAGCATGGAAAGCTGCATATAAACGTCTTTTTTCTGCTTCGTCAGGATTTGTAAACATTAATCTGAAAGTTTCCCACGGTGTGATTTCATATTCAACATTTTTCTTTCCGTAGGAATGATAGATGATTAATCCAATTAATATGGTCGCTAATGCACCAATTAATGCTTTAGAGCCCATTAAATATATTAGCCAAATACTTACTACGATTCCTAAAATTTGAATTACTGGGAAAAATGGTGATTTCCAATCTGGTTTATACCAAGAATGCGATTTTGAAGAAGTCCTTAATACGATTACACAACAATTAATCATAATAAAGATCATTATTTTAAATCCAGATGCTAGTTTTGCAATATCTTTTACAGGAAGGAATGAAATACAGAAACCCATTGCTAAACCTGTAAAAATTATTGATAAATGTGGTGTGTTATATTTTGGGTGTACATTCTCAATTGATTTAGGGAGTAAATTATCCCTAGCCATTGCAAATGGGAATCTTGATGTTGCCATAACTCCAGCTAAAGCCATACCAGTAAGCATTGTAATGGCCAAAAATGCAGAGATTTGTGCGAATGTTTGCCCAGCGACAGAATCAACAAAAACGTAAACAGGATCTTCTCTAGCAATATTACCTTCGGTAATGTATTCTGAAGGATCCACAGCTGAAACCATGATTATTGAAAATATTACATAAATCAAGGAACTTATTCCAAGAGATAGTAAGAGCCCTACTGGAATATTTCTTTCTGGTCGTTTAATCTCTCCTCCTATTGCAGCAATTTTAGTAACTCCAGCATAGGCTACAAAAACAAATGCAGAAGTTTCAGCAACTGATACAATTCCAGAGGGTCCAAATGCATCTCTAGAAAATGCATTTCCCCAATTCATTGGCATTGTAAATAGTGCTTTAATACAGATTAATGCCAGAAAAATAACTGAAACTAATACGATTGGTGTTTGAACTTTTTTAATTTGTTTCACTCCTAAGATATTGATTATGACGATTAGTACCAATAATATCAAAGCAGCAACTTCAATATTAATCTTGATTCCAAACATTTCGTCTAAAACCCATAAGTATGCTTTAAATCCAAGTAATGCAAATGCAGATTTAAACATAGTAGTTGCCCATAAACCCACTCCTAGAACTGTACCAATTTGAGGACCAAACGATTTCTCGATGTACACGTATGCTCCTCCAGATGATGGCATTGCAGTGGCTAATTCTGATTTTGAAATAGCGGCTGGAAGAATGACGATTCCTGCTAATAAGAATGCTAACCAAATACCTCCAACAGGGTTTGAACCACTTCCACCCATTTCTACCATGGCTAAAGCGGGTATGACAAATAAACCCGTTCCTAGCATTGAAGCCAAGGAAATAATGACTACCGAAAACAATCCTAATTTTCTTTCTAGAGTCTCTACAACTCTTTCCAAGGGATTGACAATTAATCCTACTAATTCTTTTGCAGAAAACCCCTTCATGAATAATCCATTAAAACTAAATTATTATATTTTTTTTTAAATTATCATTTAAATTTAGCAATTACTTTCATTTCAACTGCAATCGGAGTAGGTAATGCATTAATTTCTAATGTTGTTCTTGTAGGCCTAATTTCTCCAAAATAATCTGCATAAATTGAATTATAATCTGCAAAATCTCTATCCATGTTTATCAAAAACGACGTAACGTCAACAACATCTTCCAAACTTGAACCAGAATCCTCAAGAATTGTTTTTATATTTTCTATGCATGCTATTGTTTGTGCTTTCATATTATAGTCTAATGATTTACCTTCGGAATCTTTTACAGGTCCGCCAGGGATAGCGTTTGAGCGTGGTTGTCTTGGACCGACTCCAGAAAGATAGAGTAAATCTCCGACTTTCCTAGCATGTGGATATGCTCCAACGGGTTTAGGAGCTCTACTTGTCGAAACTATATCTTCTTCAGGATAATTATCTTCTTGATGATTTACAATATTTTCTTCATCTTCTTTTTCTTCATCTTCTTTGATTTCTGTTTCTAGAACTTCTCGATCTCCGTGATATTCATCAACATCATCTTCATCATATTCCTTGTTTCCAACATCTTCTTCTTTNGGGATNAGNGAAGCAATAGCACATCCAGCNCCATGTACAGGNTCATATGCATGTACTTTNCCTGAAAAATTATTGTGCTGTCCCATTACTCCAGCAAGCCACCACATTGGTTTGAAGGAAACTACTTTTTGTACTCTGATTTGTTGATGGATTTGACGAGATAATTGACTTACATCCTCCAGTCTACCTTCTTCTAAAAATTGTAGTATTTTTCTGTTCCATTCATCATCTTTTTGAGAATGAATTTTATCTTCATGCGGATTGATTTTATCGGTAAACATTCTATTAGATAATGAACTTACGACAACTACAGCAACCTTTTTTCCAGATTTTTTTATTGCGTCACNACATGATTTTCCTAATACNATTGTTTCAGCTCTATTTGAATACATATTACTAGAGCAGATGCCNGCTTGCAATTTATTATCTGGATTAAGAAGAGAAAGAGCGACAACAGTTCCNGTATCAATTGGAAAACCGTGATAAGAAACAACCCTAGATTCTAATCCTCTTGATTTTGCACTATTTGATAAATTTTCAGCAAATTCTGTATCAATTTGAAATTTATATGGCATTGAACCTANATAATGAAAATCATGATCTACATGAGTCCATTCNGGTTCTTTTAAACCTTGAAATTGATGGCCTATTATACTGATCCATAATGTCGAATATACAAGAATTATTTCTGCTTCACTTTCTTCAATGATTAATCTTGCTTGTTCATAGGCTTCTCTCAATCTAGCCCAACCAGGATTTTTTTCGGGGCATAAAAGAGGATGTGGATGAGCTGGAACTAGCAAACCGAGTACTATTTCTCCATTTGACATTATTGACTTACCCCCTCAATTTNTCTTTTTTCATCATTTGTGTCCCAAGTNGCAATTGCATTTCCTGTTCCAATAATTGTACCATACTCATGTATTGTTGCAGGGTAAGTCGGATAATCTAGAGAACTAAGCATCCAGGTCAGTGCCCCTCCATCAGTTTCTGCCACGCTTTGCTCAGTAAATTCNGGCATCATTTCAATTAATTCTNTTGTTTTACCTTCTTTCATCATCTTAATCATTTTCATATCCCAGAGGTANTGNGAATGNTTTGTAATATGTTCTTTTGACATATCTTCTGGGATTTCTGATTCATTAACAAAATGTCTATGAGATAACGAGTTGCTGGAGATTACAACAGCCTTTTTCCCGCTTTTCCATATCGCCTTTCTAGTTGCTTTACCTAATTTCATCATCATTTCTTGCATTACTTCTACAGAATAATAGTGAACTGAACGGTTAGATGAAATGGAAACTAGAGGTTTATCCCATTTCGGATTTGTTAAATGGCAAGATGTTATTGTACCATAATCAACACGGAAGTCNGGGTTTTCCATCATTCTTACAGAAAGCCCGTCTTCTTCTGCCTCATCATGGATCATTTTCGCCAATTCAACATCAATTTTCAAATCATAATGATATCTGAATAAGTTTGGGAATATAGGATCTACACTCAATGATTTAAAATTATCCAAACCAAGGAAATGTGTACCAACGTATGTTTGCCAATGAGGNGATAGAATTACAATAACATCATATTCAATATTTTCAAGTTGTTTTCTTAATCTCTCATAACCCCATCTAAGAGTTTCCCATCCACATTCTGCAGTCGGCTCATTTTGTGGAGGATTTTCTGCATAAACAAGATGTGGGGGGTGTGGAGCAAGNAGTCCNGCTACAATTCTGCCTCCGCCCATGTTCAGTCGAATAATAACAAGCACATGAACCCATTGAAAGAATTCATAAGATGAATGATTATGTCTTAACGTGGACGAATATTCTGCNGAAGGCTTTGCATCTGATGCCGNTAAATCTAATTTAGTAAAAGGAGATTTAAAGAGTTCAATTTTACCGCTAATNTTTGGAATACCCGCTGGTTTCTTATCTTCATTAATACTTTCAAAATTCCCTGAAAGNGGTTATTTTAGTACTGATTATTATATTGGTCAAGCATTTGAATTACAATTAATAATATTCTTTTCTTTTTTGTGTAGTATTCCATTATGTTACCTTGAATCAAAAAGATTTGATATTTCATTTAAAGATATGATTCTTGGTTCAACCATATGCACTTTTTTGTGTTTATTACTAGCTTATGGATATATTATTTTACCATTAATGCTTATCTTTTATCTTCAATGGTTATGGATGTGTTATTTCTGGCAAAAAAAATATATTCCAGCTTTTCGTTATTCAGTTTGGTTATTATTGGGATTACTTTGTGGGGCGATTGCAGGTTCAATAATCGCACTTTCATCATTATAAATCATAAAATGTGCAAATATTTTGTAATTCAGTAAAAAATTCTAGCGAATAAAAACCACCTTCTCTGCCTACTCCGGAACTCTTTACTCCCCCGAATGGAACTCTAAGGTCTCTATGTAGCCAACAATTAATCCATACCATCCCAGTATCCAATCTCTTTGCAATACTTTCACCTAGTTCCGTATCTTTTGTCCAAATACTCGCAGCAAGACCATATTTAGTACAATTCGCAATTTTAATTGCATCTTCAACTTGTTTAAATCTATGAATTGTAACTACTGGTCCAAATATTTCTTCTGTTGATGTTCTAGAATTAAATTTGAGTCCTTCAATTATTGTAGGTTCTAAAAATGCCCCTCTAGAGAACTTTTCACCTAATTCAGGGCGTTTCCCACCTAGTAAAATTTTCCCTCCCTCTTCGATTGCTAACTCAATATAACTCTCAACTTTTTCACGATGTTCGAGAGAAATTAACGATCCTAGTGCGGTATTTTCATCTAATGGATCTCCAATTCTCATAGATGAAACATGTTTTACAAAATTCTCCATAAATGGTGTATAAATTGATTCGTGAACTAAAATTCTCGAGCCACAGAGACATACTTGTCCCTGGTTAAGGAATGCAGATCTTGCAATTTTATCTATATTTGATATAAAATCAGCATCCTCTAGAATTATAGTTGCATTCTTACCTCCTAATTCCAAACTTAATTTCTTAAACATAGGCGCTGCCGTTTTAGCGACAATTTTTCCAGTTTGTGTACCTCCTGTAAATGAAATTAGATTTATGTCTGGATGTTCAACTAGTGATTGTCCGCATTCATTTCCATACCCATGAATTATGTTAAAAACACCTTTTGGTAATCCTATATCACTTATCACTTCAGCCAATAGATTTGCAGTAAGTGGGGTTAATTCTGATGGTTTTGCAATTACACAATTTCCCATAACTAATGCAGGAGCTACTTTCCATGATAACAGATAAAGAGGCAAATTCCAAGGAGTGATTAATCCAGCAATTCCTGCAGGTTTTCTGATGATTGTATTCATTGCATCATCCATTCCAAATTCAGGATTTTCAAGTTCTTCAATTAAATTTGCAAAAAATCTGAAGTTACTTACAGATCTAGTTGCATCAACGTTTTTAGCCAAGGTAATTGGTTTTCCAGTATCTTTAGATTCCAGTTTTGCAACTTCATCAAATCTCTTTTCTAGTTCATTAGCAATTTTTTTTAACCAATTAGCACGTTCATTAATTGTAAGATTTGACCATAGAGGGAATGCTTTTTTTGCAGCATTGACTGCCAAATCTATATCATTTAAATCAGATTTAGGAATAGTGGCAATCAAATCACCTGTTGCAGGATTTAAATTATTTATACAGTTATTGTTAATTGAGTTTCTAAAAGTTCCATTAATATAATTTTGAACGTGAATCATTCTTCTTCACCTATCACTCCTAAGTCATTAAAAACACCATTTTTAACATGCTTTTTCCAATCATAAAGCCATCTATCGGTATTTGGATCCCATTCATCCCATGTTGGAATACTTTCGAGAATTTCTAATTTTGATGAAGGAACTATTCCAGGTACGATGAAAGCTTTTTGTTTATCTAATGGATAAGGATTTCTTAATGTAAATCCTAGGACACCTAGAACTGCTCTAGCAACATACCAAGTAGCTTGCGGATTCCATCCATGTGCTATTTTTATGACAACTCCAAGACCTTTCGGATAATCATCATGAATTATTGAAAGTCCGAGTAAACCATCAGCACCTTCTTTTGCTAATACTCTTCCCTCACAGGATTTAATTATTGTAGAATCTAGACGATTAAATCCTCCGATTAAATCTGGATATTTCGTCATAGAGTCCCAAATCCAATCTGAATCTTTGTCTCTCACTAAATATGAAAATAGAATTGCTAATTCATTTACAGTATTAGAAACAGTAGGTAGGCCACAACCATCTTTTCCAATTTTTAGTGGTTCCCAACCATTACCTAATATTTCTTTTAAATTTAGTAAATAGTGTTGAAATACTTCATGTCCAGGTAAGGTATAACCTGCCCTATTCCATCCTTTTAATTTACAACCTTTCAAAATAGCAGCATGCTCTCCAGAACATGTGTGATACCATCTTCTTGGTCTCCTAACCTGTCTTCCAAACTGAACTAATGGTGTATCTAAAGGAGTTTGCATTAATCCCCATTCTGCCTTATTCAAAAGTGATTGAGCAGAAGCGACATGTTCGGTATCTCCATTATGGCTCGAAACGGATATTGCTTTTTGTTCCCAAGTAGTTACAGGATCAAGGATGTCTGCAAATGTTTTCATCATTATTGGTTTCATCATCGATCTTCCATAACATAGAACATTTCCTCCAAATGAGTGAATTATTTCGTTTCCATGTGCCCAAGCTACCGCCCCGTGAATTGTTGTTTCAGAAACACCATTTCTTCTGTAATCTACAAGAGGTTGCCAGTCAACATCTCTACCCGTTGCAATTCCTTCTTCTGATTTTCCAAGTGGTGATTCAGGATAAACTTCACTACCTGGTTTTCCTGGAGAAACCGCAGTTTTTTGTTCATGTTTAATTCCCATAAAATCAACTTTATTTTGTAAAATGTGGTGCTACCAATTTCATGAATGAGGACATATTTCTACAAACCCTTTCTGAATCATGATTGAAGAAATCAAACCAAGTCATTATCCTATCTTCTGGATGAAATCGTTCTTTAATTTGTTTGATAATTTCTTCTGAATCACCGATCAAAGCATTGTTGGCTGCTTTAGAAATTTTTTCAGGATCAATAGTCCCTTCAAGGGCATTCCAATAACTTCCAAGTGCGGCTTCAGCTTCTTTTTTAGCTTCTCTATTTTTCTCCTCTTTGGATAAACCCTCTTCCTCATTAATGAATATAAATACGGTTCTTGGCATATTTCTTCTTTTCCATTCTCCCCCCTCTTTGTGGAAAAATTCTTTCATTCTTTCGTGTGTTTCATTAATTATTTCTGGGGATGTTATTGAAAGATTAAACACATTTACTGGAAAAATAGTATTACAAAACTTTTGTGCTTCAGGGTTATGAGTGCCTGCTATTAAATTTAATAAATCGCGATTCCATTTTTGTGGAATTGTTTTTATGTTCTCAAATTCCCATCTGTTGGCAATTTCAATTAATTGATCATCTTCAGAACTTCCTTCCAAATCTCTCTTTGCCTTTTGTACCAGTTCCCACGATTCATCATCTCTAAAAAGTTCTCTAGATAATATTGTTTTTCTAATGTCTTTACTAGAAACAACTTCACCTTTGATTAATCTCAGGAAAATATCACAAGCCTCTAAGAATATTTGACTGCGTAAAATAGGCCATGCCGCTTCTTCAATAGTGTTTCTAGGGACAATGCCATACGGTCGTGCCATGAATTCAAATCTGCCAGATGAAAAACCAATGTTTAATTTTCTATTTTCATTTTTATTTAATCCATGTAGGGCTAGGAATGCTCCGATTCTCTCTGCCATACCAATTGGTCCGCCATTACAAAAAATACTCATTACAGCACTTCCAACTTCAATATTTTTTGTTCTAGAAAACATTTGGTGTGCTAATTGGAAAAAGTCAGTACAAAGTCCGACTTCTCCTTGCCAATGGGGGATTACGGGTTTTTTGTTAGATTTTTGAACCTCAGTAGAGAGGTGAGCTTGTGCAACCCAAGCAACTCCAAATCCAATTTTATCTGCAACTTCCAATTGTTCGAAGAAATTAGAATACATCTGATCTTCGGATGGAATTAATCCCGTAGAATCAGGAGTTTGGCTAATAGAAAAAAATATATCAAATTCCATAATAATCATCTCAAATTGAACGCATTCTTCCACCATCTACAGCTAAACTCACACCACGAATCCCTCCACTTGTTGGTAAACATAGAAATGTTGCAGCAAGTGCAGTTTCCTGAGGATCAATTAATCTACCAATAGGGACCTGATTCATCCAATTTTCTTGAATTTCAGGAATAGTTTTTCCAGTTTTTTCACTAATTGACTTTGCTAATGAATTAAGCCGACTTGTATCCGTAAATCCGGGTAGAATATTATTGATTGTAATGCAAGCAGGCAATTCTCTTGAAAGTGACTTTGACCATGATGCCATTGCCCCTCTTAATGTATTTGATAATCCTATATTGTCAATTGGCTCTCTAACAGAAGTAGAAATAATATTTACAATTCTTCCAATACCCGCTTCTTCCATTCCTGGTACCAGCATTCTTGTAATCGTATGTGCTGCATGCAAGTGTCTTTTGAAAGCGGGTTCAAATTCACTCAGTTCTACGTTGAGAAGAGGCCCACCAGGAGGTCCAGAAACATTGTTGATTAGTATGTGGATTGGTCCATCATTCAGTAATTTAGTAATTGATTTTTCAACATTTTCTGTATTTTCTAAATCTAGCGGAAGAGGTTTTGCTGAGTTCGCACCCATGCCCATTAATTCATCACAAAATTCAACTAATGCATCTTTGTTCCTTGAGCAGATAATTACATCCGCCCCTGTTTTAGCCATTGACTCTGCAATTGATCTTCCTATTCCTTTAGATGCTCCACATATTAATGCTCGAAATCCTTTCAGAGCAGAGTCATGGAATGGGAAACTTTCTTTTTTCATTTTATTACCTCAATCTACGTAGTGCTGATATGTTTGATTTTCTAATTTTTCATAGACTTTGTCGAGAATGTCTTGTGGTGCATTTCGAAATGTTGGCCATTGACTTTCACCTTGCGACCGTCTCAATTCATCCCATCGACCCTCTTCATAGGCAATTAATGCTTCTTTCATTAGAAC
>NZRR01000051.1 GCA_002696315.1 Methanobacteriota archaeon
AAGGTACCCTACGTTAAATGATACAATATTTTGGAAAAAATGAGTTCCCTGACTTGGATCAACACTAATGTCTGCTAATTCACATTCAATGATTGTTCTTGCACCAGAAATCTGTCCCCATTTAACTGGAATTCCTAACAAATTATCAGATGAGCCCCATCTACCGGGCCCGATAAGTAGATATGGTTTATTTTCATTGATCATTGATGCATTAATGCGTGAAATTGAATTTGCTATTTCAATTGATTTTTGTCTATCTAATTTTTCAGGATCAACAAAAATGATATCTTTAATATCGTTTACTACGCCATTTCCTAATGAAACGTTACTATGCGCTAGTGCACTTTCTAACATTTTTTCATCAAAATCAATTTCCACTTCTGTAGATTCACTAACTAACGGTCTTAATTGTAATAAATGAAATTGTTTTACATCATTATTATCAATCAAAGCGAATTCAATTTCTACTGGACAATCTAACATTTCTTCACATTTTTTCAAAATTTGTTGAAGAATTTCGCATAAGGGGAATGAATTTCTCTTTAAGTATCCATTTAATGTAATCAATCTTACACCACTTCTTCCAATACCGTCCCAAATACGATCATTTTGGGAGTCCCATGTTGATGCAATTTCAGAAATCTCGCCATCCTCCTCAGCAGAATTTAGATCTAATTTTAATAAATTAAATTCAGGGTTAATCGTTGGCATTTCAGGGGATGCTTCCATTTTTAGGGCCCAGAATTGTCTTTGTGCACTTTTTAAAGTTGAATCTACATTAGCAAATTGATATACTCTTTTTGGTCTAGATGGCGAGAATCTTACGCATTTTTCTCCATTGGCAACAGTTTTTCCTAAACCCAAAGCAGCTGCTGCAATACCTTCATTTGGCTCCATTGGCCCTACGGGATAAAAATTAAAACTTCTAGCAACACCTGCTAGTGTTGGATAAAATCTATTTTTGTGTTTTTTACCAATTAGTGGTTGGATTACAATGGCCATACTTTCTTCTTCAATAGAATGCTGGGTAGCCCTAATAAATGATTTAGCATTTTCAGAATAAGTAGATGCATAAACTAATTTAATCGAGTTAATCAACTGTTTAACTCTTATTTCTTCATCAGGGTGGTCATTTGCTAAAAAATATGTCCTGTAGACTCCAGCAAATGGTTGATGTAAAGAGTCTTCTAATCTACTCGAAGAACGTATGGCAAGTGGCTGATTAAATTGTAAAGCAAGATTTGTCAAATCATCTCTTACCTGGCTATTGAATTTACCAGACAAGAATTTTTCAGCAATAATATTATCATCGATTCCAATCGCAGTCATTTCCTGCAATTTATTTTCTTCAATATATTTATCAAAAATATCAGTTGACAATACTACCGTATGTGGTAAATCAATTTTTACATCGGGAATGTTTACACCAAAATCCATATCTTCTATTTGCATTGAAAAAAACGCCAAACCTCTCCCTTTTCCTCCTAAAGAACCAGAACCATATCTCTGAAATCTCCTTCTAAAATCTAATTCTCCTATGTAATTTGATACGGAACTTCTTTGTGATTTTACTAAGTGCTCTTCTATAGTATTTGCTAGAAAATATTGAATTTCGGTCGAATCATTAAAATCATTTAGAGTTAATGGTCTAATTTTATCTGCTAGTTCAAACTCTCCTCTTGTATGCAACCAGTGAGAAAAATTATTGTTCAATGCATGATATTCAACTGATTCGGTAGGCATTTTTCTTAGATTGAAAATCAATTCTTCAATAGAACTCGCTCTTCCAATCTCAGTTAAATCTGGTAATCTAAATATGAAATCTCCAAAACCAAGCTTATATTGTAAAAAATTTTGTAATTCAGAAAGCAAATTTGGATTATTCTTATGTAAAAATTCAGCACCTAGTTCAATTGCAGGCAGCATATTATTTTGTTCTGTGGACTGCATTAATACCGGCAAGTTAGGGAATCTTTCTCTAACTCTTTCAATTAGAGATAATCCTGCTTGAAAATCTTTCCTATTCATTGCTGGGAAACCAGCGTCTGTAATTAAACCAATTAGATTACGTCCATAAGATTCTACATAAGCGATAGCATCTTCCATTGTAGTTGCATGCAAAACTTTTGTCCTTGCTCTAAGTCTTTTCATAGTTTGTTTGAAACTCAAACCTTCACCAATTACCCTTCTTGTTTGAGTCAATATTTCTTCATATAATTGGGGTAAATAAGAAGAAAAAAATCTACTGGAGTCTTCAACTAGTAAAAGCACAGGAATATTACCGATTCTAATGTCGTGAGCAACATTTCTTTCATCCTCCACTAATTTGATTATTGCAACCATTAATTGTGAATTTCCAGACCACACGAAAATCCTATCGATTGCTTCTGATGTTTTTATTGATGCTAATTCTCTTGAATTATGTGTTAAAAGTACAACTTCTGTATTAGGAAGAATTTTTTTAGCGTTTCTACCAAATTCTTCTGCGGTCATATTGCCAACTCTAATCATAGTGATAATTAGATCAAAGCGCCATTTTTTCATTAATTCTAAAGCCTCATCAGCATTATTTGCATGTACAATTCGGGGTGCATGTGATAAATTTAATTGTTCAAATTCATCAGTCATTAATTCAGTTAAATGTCCATCTTCAGCAAGAACATAGTGGTCATATGAACTCGAAACTAGTAAAACATCGCGAACTCTAAATGGCATAAGCCGTTCAAACCGCTTAACCATCTTGGCCATGTTAAGCAAATAATTCAATATTATTTGATGCCTTTGTCTTACCAAGGCATAAACCTATGACGTAGGTAAACAGACGCTGCCAGCCATATTTTTTGAATTTTATTTAAACTGACTCTTGAACTAAATACATCCCCTTGCCTTCTTACAATCTCTTTTAGAATTGCTTCATAAAAAGCCATCATTGCCGCTGGAGAATATCTAGTTCTTTTTGGTAACAATGGGAGTAAGAGTTTAGCATTTTTCAGATAATTCCTAGCACGCTTAGCATATTCAAGAACATATCCTTCCCAATCTTGATGTCTTCTAACTTCTCCGTTTAGCATTTGTATTTTCACGCCCATTGCTTCCAATTCATCTCCAGGAAGGTATACTCGATCTCTTTCAATATCTTCTCCAATATCTCTCAAAACATTGGTTAATTGCATAAAAATACCCCAACTTTCTGCATATTCTCTCGCTTTAGGATTATCGTATCCATAAATTTCAATACAAATCATGCCAACTACTGAAGCAACTCTATAACAGTAAAGATATAGGTCATCAAAATTAGAATATCTATTTGTATAAAGGTCATCTTCCATTCCTGAAATTAAGTCATCAAAATACGCTCTTTGAATCCCATAAACTTCTATAGTGTCTTTTAGTGCTAAAAATACGGGATCAGTACTCCAAAGTTCATTGTAACAGGTAGAAAGTTTTTTTCTAAAAAAGAATAATTGAGCCATTTTATCTTTATGTAATTCATCATCTAATATTGCCTTTTTTCCAACTAATTTTTCTACATTTTTCCTGTATGTCTTAGCCTCGGGATCTTCTATGCCTAATCCTCCTGGGAATCTATCCTGCCAATCACCATCAGCAATATCGTCTGCTCTACGACAAAATGCATATGCAGCACACATTGCTCTTCTTTGTTCTTCAGGAAGATATTTGAAGGAATGATAAAAATTTCCGGCTTCACGAACTGTTAATTCTTCACAAAAATCATATGCTTTTTCAATAATATCTTTTGGAGGTTTATGCTCCCAAATAGGCGCATCAAGATGCATAAATGGATCTATTAATTCTGATTCATTGCGAATGTTAATTAATGCTAATGCTTCTCTTAGTGCATCCATCGCAGTAACGGAAACTGCATTTACTGCATCTTTAGTTAAAACTACAGCTGCACGAAGAGCTTCTAGAGCTAAATCACCGGATAATGTTGGTTTTTGTTTTAGCATAAATTCGTTATTTAAACTACTACTTATACCAACGTCTCCTGCCACTTAATATCCCTCCCTTTTTTTAGGCCGTGCTAATTATCGGATACCTTTACCCTTTTTGTGTGCTTCCTTCCAAAGTTTACGAGAAGCCATTAACATTCTTAATTGTTTTAATTTACTAATTTTTGGTCTTTTACTCCAAGTATCATAACCTTGTGCTTCAATTGCATCTAAAACAGCCATTCCTCCCATTGTAAACATTCTCAAATCAACAACTAATCTAGGATCTACTTTCTCCCAAAGATTTTTACCATTTTCAAATAATTCTCGTGCACGTTCAACTTGAAATCTCATTAAAGCCCTCCATTCATCATTCACTATTTTTTTCTTATAATCTTCAAGTGAATAATTAAAACGCTCCATCTCTTCAATTGGCATATAAATTCGATCTTGTTCTAAATCACGATTAACATCTTGCCAATGATTAGCAAGTTGTAAAGCAGTACACGTATTGTCACTTATTTTTTGTAGTTCTTCATCTTTATATCCGTAAATATACAGGAAAAGATGCCCAACAGGATCAGCAGAATGAATACAATAATTCTTCAATTCTTGATAATTTGAATATCGTGTTTTTTGTTGGTCTAATTTGAATGCTTCAATTAATCTTTTGAATGGAGTAATTGGAATCTTGAATATATCTGCGGTATGAGAAACGGCTCTCAATATTGGATGTCTAGGTTCACCCTGCCATGGATTATTTTCAGATTTAAATGCCCGTTCTAAATCTTCCATCCATTCATTCAAAAGTTTCAAACGTTCATTTGGAGGGAAGGGCGAGTCATCACCTAAATCATCTCCATAACGACAAAATGCGTAGATATTTTGAATATGTTGTTTAATTTCTTTAGGAGTAAACCAATTCGAAATAATGAAATTTTCATAATTTGATTTAGCGATTTTTGTACAATATTTTTGAGCGGAAATAAGATCATTAAATGTATCGTAACCTGCTAAAAAAACCTCAGAATCAGTAATTTTATGAGTTCCCCAATTAAATTTACCCATATTCTCGCCTCATAGAGTATTCCAATTTGAGTCTCCTCTTTTTGGTGGCTTAGGCCAATTTTTCCACAACTCTTCAGAATTCCAATTTTCATCAAGGAGATTAGAAGCTGCCATAAGCCCACTTATGACTGCACTTTCCATGGTGGACGGCCAATTATTATCTATGTAGTCTCCACATAATCTTAAACCAGGGATTCCTTCATCAGATTTTAAACGTAATTTTGTACTTCCTTTTTTTGTTGAAAATGTTGCTTTAGGTGTTTTAATAACTACTATTTTTCTTAAAAATTTTGAATGATCAGGCCAAATTTTTGCAATTACTTTTTTGTACTCTTCTTGAATTTCATGATTAGAATAATCTAGATATGAATCAGCATAACTCACAGGTACACTTAGCCATTGTTCTATTTCCGAATTTAAATCGTCTTTAAGTTCAAAATTACGATTAAACACCATTTGAATTATTGGTTCATTCACTAATGCGGTGAAGTGAAAATCATCATTTGTTATTTTTTTAGTATATAGTCCATGAATTCCGATTATCCCATTATATTCCATTTTTTCCATTTTTTTACAGATAAAATTTGTTATTTCATTATTCTTTTTTAATAATCTATATGCTATGTGGTGGGGTGTTGCTAAAATTATTGTATCGGCATTGAATTTTTCTTTCGAAGTTTCAACTCCATCAAATTTTTCACCATTCCATATTAATGAATTAACTTTAGTTGATTTATAGATTTCAACCCCACTTTCAATTAATGTTTTATAAATTTGATTTTCAAATATAAAAGATAAATCTTCTGTAAATGCTCCTACGTCAAAAGAATCATTATTTGAAAATAGTCCTTTACGAAATAGGAACGCAGCTTGAGATGCACTAGCTTCGGTAATTGAAATGTTTAAGGCGGCTAGAACAAAAAACCCCCAAAAAACATCGATTGAATTTTGTGTTTGACCATTATTTTTTAACCATTCTTCAAAAGAGATATCATCTAAACTTTTTCTTTCATCTTCTGTCATTTTTGATAATTTTTTAACTACTTTACGCATTGCTATTTTGTCTTTAAAACTTAGGTGAGGAAATTTCAAAATACTTTTTACCATGTGGTTTGGTGGCTTTAATTTTGAATCATATAAACTACCTGTAATTCCCGTATTTGGATTTGTAAAATTTACAATTGTTTTTTGCTGAAAATTAATTGAATTTTCTGCTTTACACCTGCCGATTAATTGTAAAAAGTGATCATAAACTCTGAAACATGCATGTTGACAATTATCAAGAAGCATTTTTGTTTCAGGATCTTTAATTGATGAAACTCTGCCACCTAGGTGCTTTCTAGCTTCAAATAATTTCACATTCCAACTTCCGGAATCTTGCAATGCTAATGCCGCAGAAATTCCCGCAAGCCCCCCGCCAACAACTATGGCATTCCTCATTAGTGGTATCAGGCATTGTCTTTAGTTATAGAATTCTTGTGAGTTTTAATAGATACTTTCATATCTGTGAAGAAGGGTTAACCTCTTGAATGACTCTTAGTTAGGAGTTAACAGGTGGGCCTTTATGTTCTGTGATACTTGTAATGAAGAAATACCAGATGATAGTATATTTTGTCCTGAGTGTGGAGCAAGACAAAATCTTTCAAAAGCATCTTTTGGAGTTCCTACAGAATCATTATCAGGAGGAGTTCCTACTTCATCTGGAATGGGTGTTGTCACTCCTCAGGCATTTAGCCAATCTGATGAAAAAAAATCAGAAGTCACCTCAATTTCTGAAGACTTAATGTCTCAAATTGCTTCAAAAGCAACGCCTACAGAAAAGAATCTTTTTGGAGCTCCTTCATTATCTCAAACACCATTGAATACTGGACCAACAATTGTACCAATTACCCCTAATATGGGGGAGTCATTAGATTCTAGTCCCACAGATGAATTGGTTGAAAGAATTATGGTGGCCGAAAAAGAAATCAAAGAAGAACAAAGAAATAAATGGTTGGAAATGAATCAAACTGCTAGTAATGTACTTTCTCAAGTTAATTCAGATCTTCCATCTCATTTGAGACCTACAGATGGGAAAACATCTGCAGCTTCTAATTTCCTTAAACAAACAATCGGTGAAGAAGAAGAAGAAGGTGGTCTACCTGATGCTAATTTACTTAGAAGAATGACAGAGGTAGCTGTACGTAGAGTTGCTAGGAAAAGAGGTGTTGCAGTTGAATCCCCACAATCAAAAATAATTGATGACATGGCACAAATTAATATTACATTTATTGATGATGGCCGGGTTCTAGATACACCTATAGATTTAGCTAATGCTTTCAAGAGACAAATCGATACAGAATTAGCTCTAAAAGGATTTGAAATGAGTTCAAATATTGTCTTATTCAAAAGTAGGGAAGGTGCTGTAACTAAAGTTTTCGGCGATGCTTTAGATGAGGATGATGATGATAGTTTTGCTTGTGAAGCATGTGGTGAATTAGTTAAAGCAACAGATACAGTATGTCAAAGTTGTGGAGCAGTCTTCGAAGATGAGGAAGAAGAAGTGAAAAGTCCACCAAAAAAAGGTCCCCCCGGAAGAGGAGGTCCGCCAGGTAGAGGTCCAGGTGGTCCATCCAGAGGTGGTCCCCCAGGAAGAAGTCCGAGTGGCCCTCCTAGAGGAGGCCCCCCAGGAAGAAGTCCAGGTGGTCCATCCAGAGGAGGTCCCCCTGGAAGAGGTCCAAGTGGCCCTCCTAGAGGAGGTCCGCCAGGTAGAAGTCCGAGTGGCCCTCCAGGAAGAGGTCCAAGTGGACCCCCGAGAGGTGGTCCTAAGGGTCCCTCCAGAAGAGGTCCACCAAGTGGTCCAAAACGTAGATGATAACAATTATTTATCTTAATCCCACTTTCTCTAAAGCTTTTAGAAGAATTTTTCCAATCTCAGATGGGTCATTAGCACAAGATATTCCTGCGGCTTCCATTGCTGATACCTTTTCTTTCGCAGTACCTTTTCCACCACTAATTATTGCACCCGCATGACCCATTCTTTTTCCAGGAGGGGCGGTCATTCCAGCCACAAAACCTACAACAGGTTTAGTCATATGTTTAGAAACCCATTCAGCGGCTTCTTCCTCAGCATTGCCGCCTATTTCACCGATCATAACCACTGCAGCAGTATTAGGATCATTTTCAAATGCTTCTAAACAATCTATAAATCCAGTGCCGTTAACTGGATCACCTCCTATTCCTACGCAAGTGCTTTGACCCTCCTCAATACTCATTGTTTGGGCAACTGCTTCGTATGTCAAAGTTCCAGATTTTGATACGATACCAATTCTCCCTTTGGCATGAATGTGGCCTGGCATTATACCAATTTTTGCGCCACCCTTGTCGCCAGGAGTAATTATTCCTGGACAATTTGGACCAATTAATCTAATTCCTTTAATTTTTGAAACATGTTCAGAAGCTTTAATCATGTCAATAGTTGGAATTCCTTCTGTAATACAAACAATTACTCCTTCACCTTTAATTTCATTAAATGCATCTGCTGCTTCAATAATCGCATTTGCTGCAAAACGTGGAGGAACATAGATCACACTTGCATCAGCAGAGGAATTTTTTATTGCTTCTTTCATAGAATCCCATACAGGAACTTCATAGACACCTAAATCAATATTCATTCCACCTTTTCCTGGAGTAACTCCTCCTACGATGTTAGTTCCGTATTCTGCCATTTTAGTGGCATGAAAATTACCTTGCTTTCCTGTAATTCCTTGTACTAGGACTTTAGCGTCTTCTTCAATCCAAATTGCCATTATTTTACACCCCCAATTAATGAAACTATTTTTTGAGCACCTTCAGCCAATGTTTCTGCAGTATGGATATTCAAGTCGCTCTCGGAAAGAATTTTTCTTCCTTCCTCAAAATTCGTTCCCACGAGTCTAACAACTAGTGGAACTTCTAAATCTAATGCTTGAGTAGCTCCAATGACTCCTCTAGCAATGATATCACAACGCATTATGCCTCCAAAAATATTTACTAAAATACCCTTGACAGCAGGATCATCAAGTATTATACTAAATGCAGTTTTAACTTGCTCTTCATTTGCGCCGCCTCCGACATCTAGGAAATTAGCAGGCTCTCCTCCGTATAATTTGATTACGTCCATTGTAGCCATTGCTAGGCCAGCACCATTCACTAAACATCCGATATTTCCATCTAGTTTTACATATGAAAGACCAGTGTCTTTAGCTTTAACTTCTGTGGGTTCTTCTTCGGAAAGATCTCTCATGTCCATAATATCAGGATGCCTAAATAGTGCATTTTCATCAAAACTAATTTTCGCATCTAGTAAAACCATTTCATTATTTTCTGTTCTGACTAGTGGATTAATTTCAACCATTGAACAATCTTTTTCTATAAATAGATTAAATAATCCATTAATCATTTTCGAAAATGATTTAGAAGCTTCATTGTTTAATTTTAAATTTTCACATAAGTGATTTATTTGCGATTCCTCTAATCCTTTTGATAAATCAACATGAACTTTATGAATTGCTTCAGGTGTATTTTCTGCTACTTCTTCTATATCCATACCACCTTCAGTGGATGCCATTATCAATGGCATCTTTAATTCACGATCTACCAATATAGCAAGATAATATTCATGTGAAATCGAGCAACCAGATTCAATATATAGATTTTTTACGATTTTCCCATTTGGTCCTGTTTGTTTTGTTACTAATTTATTTCCTAGAATCGAAGATGCATACTTTTCAACCTCTTGTTGATTAAATGCAATTTTTACTCCTCCTTCCATTATTAGATCGTTATTGTCTGGATTGTAAAGTGTACCTTTCCCTCTACCTCCAGCATGAATTTGACTCTTAACTGCAACGATTTCACTGTCTAAAGAGTCATAAGCATTTTTTGCTTCTTCTATTGATTTACAATGAATTCCATTTTGTACGGGTAATCCGTATAATTTGAATAATTGTTTTCCTTGGTATTCGTGTATATTCATTCTCTCTCATCATGACCGAATCAAACACCGCCTTTGAACTAATCTAATAAAATCATTAAAAAAAAGCATCAGTATTTATTCTATAGTCGCTTTATTTATGGATATATCACCTCTCGGGTTGTTATGGAAGTAATAATATTGGCGGGAGGATTTGGCTCAAGATTATCTCCTTGGACCTCTCATGTTCCAAAACCCCTCTTACCAATGTTAGACAAAACTTTGGTAGAAAGAGTACTTGATTTATTACCTTTTAATGAAATTAATAAGGTGATTATAGCAGCAGGTTATCGAGTAAAGGATATTGAAACTTATTTCAATAATTTAGATTTGGAATTTGAAGTAATTGTACAACCTGAAGAAGTACCTTTAGGGACTGGTGGCGCTATAGCAAATTGTAGAAAACATATTACTGGTACTTTCCTAGTAATTAATGGTGATTTAATCACTAGTGTAGATATTAGTTCATTAATTAAACATCATAGGAATTCAAAAGTTTTAGCTTCAATATCTCTTTTTGAGGTTGATGATCCAACTAGATTTGGAGTAGTTGAACTCTCTGAAGATAAAAAAATATTGCAATTTCAAGAAAAACCAAAATTGGAAGATGCCTTGAGTAATTTAATTAATGCTGGAACATATGTATTAGAACCTGAAATTTTTGAAATTATGCCAAAGGGAGCACATAGTATGGAGAGGGACGTTTTTACCAAAATTGCACCCTTGGGAGAGATGTACGGTTTTGAATTCAAGGGTTATTTTGTTGACGCAGGCACTCCTTCTTCTTGGTTGGAATCTTGTCGCACTTGTTTTAATGATAATCGTTGGAATTCAGGTACAAATGTTGATGGGAATTGGATTGCAGAAAATTGTGTAATATCGGATTCTGAAGTTAAAGAATCTTATATTTTAGAAAACTGTGAAATAAATAAATCACAGATTTCAAACTCATGTATCTTGAGTAATTCTTTAATTGAAAGTAACTGTATTTTAAGTAATACATTAGTGGGTGAAAATGTAAAAATTGGGAAAGGATGTAATCTAGAAAATGTAATTATAGATTTTAATTCAATAATTCCAGATGGGTGGAAACAGTCTGGTGGGATGTATCAAAATCAGTGAAAGTCAAAAAGTAGATACTCTTGCTATGTCCAATGACCAAACCAATTATCTGTGTGAATTTTAAGATACATTCAAATGCATTCGGAGAAAAAGCTGGAGAATTAGCATCAATTATGTCTAAGGTTTCTAAAGAGTTTAATGTTAGAATTATTGCAGCAGTATCTGCATTTGATTTATCATCAATAACCTCTAATTTTGAGGGTTTAGAAGTCTGGAGTCAACATTTAGATCCCATAGGTGTTGGTAGTTTTACGGGTGCTTTACAACCCGAAAATGCATACTATCATGGTGCGAAAGGAACTTTGTTGAATCACGCGGAGAAAAATATTAGTTTAGATGAGATTAAGAATACCTTGGATTTAATCCCAGAAGGAATGTTAACTTGTGTATGTGCTGCAAATGTTGAACAAGCAAAAAAAATAGCGTCATTAAATCCAACAATGATAGCTGTAGAACCTCCCGAATTGATAGGAGGTGACATTTCAGTAACAACAGCAGATCCAGATATTATTAAAAATACGGTTGAGGCTGTAAAATCAGTAAATCCTAATGTAGATGTATTGACGGGAGCTGGAATAAAAAACGGTGCTGATGTTGAAATGGCGATAAAATTGGGTACAGTCGGCGTTTTATTAGCATCAGGCGTTACTAAAGCAGAAAACCCTGAGGCTGTTTTAAGAGAGCTGTGTTCCTCAGTTTCTAATTAGTTTAAATTATTAAAATATGAAATAAAGAACTTATGGACATCAGTATACCTACTGGAATTAGAATTAATCCCAAATAACTCGATAAGTAAGGTTCGCTTAAATCCCCAAATAATTTACTAATTTTTCCAAAAGATGCTCCAAAAACTCTACTAAAAAGAACATTAATTCCCAGATATATCAGAGATGATAATAATATGAAAACTCCGGCAAAGATTCCAAAAATACTAGTTAGAATCGGAGTTGTAACCATTTGCACATAGAACATTGGATAGATAGTCCAAGTTACCCACCCAACAAATATCCCAAGTTCCACATCCCTTTTAGTTGAATTCAATCCTCTATTTTGGCGATATAACGGTGGTAATAAGGGGTGTATTTTTTGAACTAAATATGAAACTTCTAGAATTTTACCAAACCAAATTAATGAAACCGCATGCCATAAAATCCAAATTGAAAGAATAAATTCTATGAACCACCACATTCCAGGAGATAATCCAATTAATGAGAAGAATATTTGTGGAAAAGCAATTATTAATGCTCCAAAACCACCGCCAAGAATTGTTCCGAACCAAATCGAACCTGGGAATAATGCATTTTGATTTTCATCCTCCGTTTCAATTTTATTTTCTCTACTTGGAAGAGCATAAAAAATACCAGGTATTCCTGCGATAAGGATTAGGCCTAAAAGTGATGAAATAGAATTATAAGAACCGCCAGAACCAACCTTTTTTAATTGCTCACTTATCTCGTCTTTACCAGCAAAACTTGGTTTATACCAAGAAATAGTTCCAGATTTATCAATTATCACAATTGCATCTCCTGAACCAGTTGGAAATTGTGATGCGATATCTCCATCACCCACGTCAATTAATAATGGCCAAGAACCGTTAACTATAGTTGAGTGAAAATCTAGANCAATTGATCTTACATTATTTCCTGTAGCTAATTGTGCAATAGCAATATTTTCTTCACTTTCCATCAGGAGTTTGAATTCATTATACTGTTGTTGCGAATTTGGTGAACCAATTTGATAAACACCTAAAACTAAAGCATCATTTCCGTTTAAAAGTTCATCCAAACTTACAGAATCTCCCGAATGAGTAAGCAAATCGAAATTAGGTACTGGGCCATTATCTCTATAGAATGTTTTTCCAATATTTTCAATTTGTGTAGCCCATGGAACTAATGCTAATGTCATAATTAGCATAATTACCATAACAGGCCAAGGCATTATTCCTTTTCCTCGTAATGAAATACCAATGAATCCAAATAGACTAATTAACCAAGTAAAACAGAGAATCAATGTTGCAGATGTACCATCACTATCTGGATTATCAACTCCAAAACGATATGAAGATTGGATAAATGTCACACTTACACCAGACATTTTTTCAGCATCTGGACATTTAGATACAGAAGATGTATCCCAATCACTCATATCTACAGAACGAATACAGGATTTTAACAAATGGTGTCCAGGAGTCAACTGAATATTTCCAACCCAAGTCAATGCTGTTCTATTTCCTTCTACTGTTGTATTTCCATCTGGTTTATCAAAATGTTCTAAGAATTGATCTAAAGTATCCGTGTCATATACATCTTCATCAATTGGACCCCATACAAATAAATCAAAATGACTCAAATCATAATCATCCATTCCCCACGGTGAATAGGGTATGAATTTCATATGAGGGATGCGATTATCATCTACTTCTACAGTTAAATTCGGTTTTAGTAAGTCACCCTGAATCACAATTCCTGTTGTTGTTTCTAATCCGCCCCACCATAGGGTGGCTCTCGATGTAGGACAAGGATGAGATACACCAACAGTTAATTCAAATGAATCACCTTCGTTGATTAAGAGGTTAGTATCAATCACTTCTGTAGAATATTTTTGGATTTCATTATGCCTTAGTACCCCCTCGGAAGTAATAGTGTCCTGTAAAATTCCATTGCCTCCTAGTGAAACATCGACATCAAAAGATGTAGGTCCATAACCAGTACAAGCAGATGCTCCAAAAGTACCACCAGATGTTAAACTTACAAAGAGATCAACACTAATATTTGAAGAAATATTCATAGTCTCAGTAGCGGGTTTAGAGGTAATTTCAAATAACAAACTAGATTCTATTCCAAATTCAATATTTCCTAGAGGTTCTGCGGATGTGGGATAATTTCTATCTAATTTAGTTTCAAATTGAGCCGGATCTTCTTCTGTTGGTAATTCTTGAACATAAATCATATGTTTTTCGGGTAATTTCCAACTTTCAGTACCTATTGGTATTATTTCAAGATCCTCTTCTTGGGCGACTGAATAGGGAGATATTAGAATAAATGTGATTAAAATTAACAGGATGAAATAGAATTTCTCTCGCTTCATTGCTCCATCCATGACACCTCNAGTAGTGATTAGTTGAATAATTAGCCCTTCCAATTATTCAAAAAATTACAAAAACAATAGTAAATAATAATCCAAAACCGATTGCAGCATTATTTACTCCTCCTTTTGAAATCCAACCTCTATTTTCGTAAAGAGCACCAATTAAACTATCGAATTGACAGCCAAGCCATCCAGCAGTAATTGAAATAATTGACCAATAAAGACTCGTTGATGTGCTGAATTCACTAGGAATCCAAGCAAAAATTAAACCAAACATACCCACTAAGAAACTTCCGAAAAATGCTGCTTTTTGACCGGTTGGTGAAAAACCACCATTAATTCCAGGTGGTACAATTTTATTTGAAATAATTAATTTGACTCTTGGATCAAGAGAACCAAATTCAGATGCCCAAGTATCTGCTGAAGCAACACAAACTGTTGAAATGTAAAGTGGTAATGTTATGGTCCAATCTTGTAAAATAAATGCAAAAACAGCTACAGCTCCAGGAATACCTCCGTTTGATATCACATTTTTCCATCCACGAGAACCATCTGTAGATTCATTTACTCCAAGTTTTATTTTTCTTTTCCAACCCCATTTTGTAGCNAAATGTGCTGAAATTAAAAACGTNAGTAGAATTACTAGCCATGACCAATGTCCGAGGCAACCAATTATGGCTCCTAGGCTCGCAGCTGCAATTATTCCTTTTGTATCTAGAATCTTTGTAAATGTGGACATTAAGATTAAAATTAAAATTATACCAAATGTAATTTGAAGATTTACGGAATCATTTATCCCGCCTGGAAGAACATCTCCTGTTATCATCCGACCAATCCAATGGATTATGATTATCTATACCATCTTATCGGGTAATAATATTACATTTTGTAAAATAATTCTACCAATTATCATTAATCCACCAATTAAAATTAAAATCCAAAATAGATTCAAAACTGTTGAAATTATGATGTTAATTATGTATTTATTCAGTAAATAATCAACTAGAAAACTACTTCCATTCCAAAATGAGTGTCCAGTTATCGCTAATATTAATCCCAATGAGAGACTTTTTGGTAATTTGGAATCTCTATCAATTAAATCCTGAAGAGGGTTTTTCTTGTAGAATATTTCTTCATTAATTACTTTAGAATTAATATTTTCTACAGTAGTATCAAGGATTTCATTTGTCTTTGAGTCAATTAATTGCCATTTATTTTCATTGATATGATTTTCAATTTTCATATTTTCTTTTTTATTTTTTAAGAAAAACCATGCAAATCCAATGCCAGTTAATCCAGTCCAAAATGCATGACCAGGNATTGANCCNATNGCNCGAATTANTGATGTNANNGTAAAACTNANTGGNCCNCCAGCCCANGATAATAGCGATATATTGNANATTNTCTANNATNGCNAANCCTAANCCNACTGTAAATCCNATTTCAAAACCTNTNCNNGGACTGTCAATAAATTCTTTACACCACCAAATTGCTCCTAATTTACATAATTCTTCTCCAATTGGGGCTACTATTGCTAGTAGAATCATTTGTGATACGGGGGAATTTCTCCCGAAAATTTCATTGAGTAAAATATCACTGCCAGTGTTAATCATTAATGCGGGAATTGTACAGATTAGTCCTGCTACAAGTGCTGATTCTGCACGATATCCGGTGGTTGGCATATTTAGGTTTCTTGCAGAATAACTCCACCATGCAAATACAGGAATACTAAATCCAATTAACCAAGCAGGGATTGCAAAAATAATTGTAATCAAAATTATTATATCCGAAGGATTGTTTAATAAAGCTACAAAAATAACCGTTGAAAAAGTCAATACAGAAGAAAAAATTAACCAAAGATTTTTTGATGGAGGTAAATCTAACAGACCAGAGTCTTTTACAAGGTGATGAGAAAAGATAGTTGGAATAGGAGTAACTAAAGTTTCATTATTTTGTAAAATATGTGTTTTTTTACCTTTTTCATTAGGTATTGCTAATTGAATATGGATAAGTCTAGGTCTTCTTATCCAAAAGAATGCAAATAATAAGGGAAATGAACAAAATAAACCAATAAAAGATAGCAAATATCCATTTAATTGATCTACGGAAAATGATAGATATATTCCATAAAAAATCATCAAAATAAAATTTGATAATAAGTAAGTGATAATTACTAAACCCACGATTCTCTTAATGATTGTCCATGGTTTACTAATTTGAGATAGAACTAGTTCTTCCCTTGGATGACTCATCTTTTCTCGAAATAAATTATTAGTTGATTTCTGAGTAAATCCGTGAGCTTTAGGTTGAATACCTCCTTGGCTCGGGTTCATAATCTCTGATGAACTTATTATTAGTAAGGATTCTTAAAATTAGCTACTCAGTTCGCCCATCAGTCGTCATTAAAACAGCAGTCGGATAAAGCGTTCATCACAGTAGCGCAACTAACCAAGAAGACATAAGTTTTAGTTTAACCGATATATTTTGAATATTTTTCTTTAAAAATCGATAGAAGGTTTGTAGTGCTAAGATGTTTTCGGGTATATTAATGGCAGTAGCAGATATCCGTTCTGAATTTATTATGACTGATTTAATTCCAGTATTTTTTGGTATAGTTCTATCATTTATCATTTTTAGATTCTGGGTCCCGTTCGCATTGAGAAAAGTACAAATTGCTTTTTATACAGATGATGGGATTTATGAGGTTCATAGGATTACGGAAACTTTCAAACAATCAAGAAAATTACTTGGAGAAGATGGCGCAATTTTCGGTGTTATGCAATACAGAATGGCGGTAACTGGATTAATGATTTTAGCAGGTGAAATTGCATTTCAGCCCGAAGAATATTCATTGTACGTACTTGTATTAATTATGTTTTTACTTGCAATTCCTGTTTTGATTTCTCCCGTTTCTTCATTAATAGGTCAATTTACAAAGACATTATCCTCTAGAAAAGCAGATTTAATAGATTATAAAAAGAATAGAAGAATTTTGATCATTGTTGTTACTATAATGATGTTTGCACTTTCTTTGGGTTTTTGGGTATATTTAACTCGAACATTAAATTTGACGCCCGAAGAAAGTAGAGCCTGGACTTTAGTTTTATTCTTGTTTCCCTCAATATTAGTTTATGGTAGGGTCATGGGTTCTTCATGGAATGGTTTGGTACAACAGAAATGGAAAAGAGCGAAAGGTCAAGCATCAGCTTTGAACCCTCATCCACCTAGATTTTTTGCAAGATTATTAGCATTATTTATTTTGGTCAATATCATTTTAATGCCAATTACCGCATTAAATGGTGTATCTTCTTATCTCTATGACATTTATCTCAACGAATTTCTACCTGAGGATTTATTCGTTCATTCTGCACAATCACTTTTAGTCTATCCTGAAATTGAAACAATGTCTTTATCTCAAAAAGGAGGTTTGATTGGTTATGTTTCAATAGAATTATTTTCTCAAGTCCCAGATGTTTATGTTGCAAAATTTTTGTCACAATTGACCGTTTTATTCCTTATCTTAAATGTTACAATCATAGGACTAGCATTCGTTTACGAAATGGTTAGAATGCAATTTATTGGGTTAGGTACAATTGGCGGAATAGGAGGAGTTGTGATTGCAGACGGTCGGGCATTGAGGGCTGAATCATCTCATAGGGGTCTTTTAGTTTCATTTTGTTTTTCTGCATTTACTGGATATACTGTGTTAATGTTAGTAATGGCTATTTTTGGAAGATTTCCAGATGTATTACCAAATGCACAAATGTGTACTGATAACTTAGATTCTATTGTTGGTGATTTTTCTCCAAAAGGTCGAGGTACATCTCTACATGCAGAGGCGTGTGGTGTGTTAGACCCCCTGGTTGTTGAACAATTGACATTCGCAATAAATGCGGCAGGACAAGCACTTTTCATACCCTTTTGGTTTATTTCGTTACCAAAGTGGTTTAAGATGAAGAGGGCAATTTTTGATTTATCTGCAATTGAAGATCGAGGCGGACCAATAATTATAGAAGATAAAAGAGAAATGGCTAAATTATTATCGAGAACTAAACCGGGAGAGGATGCATTATCATTATTGAAATCAGACAGATTAAGTGATTTAGTTTCGGTTCTCAAGAGATTAGATCGTAGTGATAGTTCTAGAGATAGAGAGTTACACGCCAGAACTGAGATGCTTTTTGCAGCTAGTCGTGGTGACTGGCAAAGGGCGGAAGACTATGCAGTAAACCTTCTTGCTCAGAAAGAAGGTGATGATTTAATGTGTAGAAAATTATTAGCAGCAGCCGCACTTGCTAATAGAGATTTGTTAGAGGCTAGGATTAGGTTAGATGATCTCCCTGTAGATGAAGCTGAATCTGACCAATTAAGGTGGGTGGCTTCATTATTTGCCATGAAAGGGAAATTAAGAAAATTTGAAGTTGATGAAATGTTACAATTAACGCCTGGAGGGCGTAGATTAGAAGATTTAGTTTCAAGGTTTCCAATGTTAATGGCTTGGCCATCTAATAAACCAAGAATTGACAATATTGTTGATAGGAGGGGCTTACTTGGTGATGTTGCAAGATTACGTTTAAGCGGTAGGAGTGAAGATGCATTGGCTAAGATTAGAGAAGTGCAAACAATGATGCCCGATATGTTAGGAGCAAGATGGTTTGTTGCAGAAGCATTATGTCTAATAGATCTGGGTAATATCGATGATGCTATGAAGATACATCGTGAATTAAGTAAATCTGAGTCTGAAGATCCTTATGTTGCAGGTTTATGTGAAGTTTTGAGAACTTTAGGTCAAGAGGCATCTCATTTAGTTGATAGAAGAATGGATGGTTTGATTGAAGTAACTGTAGCAACAGATTCTAAGAAAATGAGTAGATTAGAATGGTCTAGAATTGTTAATAATATGCCTACAAATGCTGTTGCAGCTTTGAAATTAGGACGTAGAGGGCAAGATGAAGCATTGGCTTCAAACGCTTGGATTACTATGGGGCCAGCATTAAAGAAAAATATGTGGCCTGTAGTTAGGGGTGCATTTGCAGTATCAAATGCTTTATTCATCTGTATGATTTTAGCAGGTTCTTTAGTGATTTATATGGAAGGTGCTTTAGGAATACCTTTGGTAATTGGTGCAATTGGGTTATGGGCTAGAGCTGGAAATAAACGTCAGGTGGTAAGACATAGAGATATGCCCTTGTGTAGGGATTACTCGTCACGTTTAAGAAGCAAAAGAGCAATGGTGAAGTATAATGATTTACCTGTTGGAACTCATTTGATATTAAGTGGAATTATTATTCCAATTGGTGAAATACCCATTGATTTAGGCTATCCTTTATGGGTTGATCCTTTGGTAGGAAAAAGGGATAAATGGTTACCTGGATTAAATTTAGGAAGAGGTTCTAACAAAAAAAGAAAGAAAAAACTTGAAGAATCTCTTGGTGGGGAATCAAGTGGAATTGAAGGGAGAGGACAGGTTTCAAAATCTACTATACTTTCTATGATTAATAAAAATCATGTTAAGAAAAGACAAAAATATGATGGGATAAAGAATATGTCTTCAAGTGTAATTCAGGCAAAAGGTAACGAGATGGTTTTTGAATCAAGTGAAAACGATGATAGAAGAATTGGAGGTCCTCGAAGACCTTCTTCCAGAGGACCAACAAAAAGAACACCACCGCCAGGTTTCAAAAAGAAATCTCGTATTGGAGATAATGATTCAATCTTTTATTGATTATTCTTCTTCAATATCAAAACCTTCAATTTGACCAGAGAATATATTATCTAACATTTCAGCTTCAGTTATGGTTATTATTCCATCGTCTAATACTGCTAAAACTTCTTCTTGTTCTTGTTTTGATAATTTAAGTATTTTACATGCTTTTGCAATCATTTTCATTTCAACATCATTGGGATATACTCTTTCATTTTTAGCAGCACTATCAAATGCTGCCCTAGCAGCAACTAATATTGCTTCATTTTCATTAATTCCCATATCTGAACACATCAAAGAGATCGTTCCAGTTTCGGCTTTATCCATTTTACCATCGTTATATGCTTCAGCATATAATTCTCTCAAACTACGTACTTTTTCCTGCATTAAAATTGCAATTGGTCTAGTAGGTTCGATATTTTCAAGAATTATTTTTGCAATAACGGTAATTGGTGCAGAAAGTATCATTCCAATAGGGCCCCAAACAAAACCTCCATATGCAAAAGTCAATAATAATAATACAGGGCTTACATCTAACTGATTACCCGTCCATTTTGTTTCAATTACAGCACCCCAAAGTTGTTGATTAAATATGATTACAACCAATACTACTGTTCCAGCAACCCATTGACCTCCTAAATCATCCCATGCAAGTAAACCAAACAGAGGGTCTTGAATAGCAAGATAGCCTAATACAATAGCAGGCATTGATGCAATAATTGAACCAATGTATGGAATATAATTGAATAAGAATGCTAAGATACCCCATACAAACCAAAGTGGAACTCCCAAAAGTAAACAGATTAAACTTGTACAAATTCCAGTACCTAAACTAACATTTGTTTTTGTTACCAAGTAAGCGTTAACACTTGCTTCAATTTTTCTAGTGACTTTTGAAATTCCTTTCGCTTTATCTCCTGGGAATGCTCTAGCAATTCTACCTTCGAGGTACGGCATTTCATAGATTATAAAAACCAAGAATAGAATCATTGTAATTGAACTGAAGGCATAACCACTCAGAGTACCGATAAATCCTGCACCTTGTTCAGCCCCTATGGAATTAAACGGGTCTTCAAGACCACTAACATTGAGCCCAGTATTATTTAATGAGATGTATAGTTCGGAATAATTTTCTTCAAGAGTTTCTATTCCTCCATTTTCCATATATACTTGAACATTATATGCAATCGCAATAAATACCCCAATTAATAAATTTACGAACATCAATAATACAAAGAAATATGACCACCCTTCTCGCATTTTAAATTCTCTCATCAGGTATAATGCACCAGGTCTTAAAATCAGATAAACCAAGACTGCCATTGCAAATGGTTGTAGTACTGGAGCTAATGATTGAAGTACAAATCCACCTATGAAAAGAACCAAACAAACATTAGCAACAATTGGTAATTTTTGTTTAAGTAATAATCTCAATTCTTCAGTAAGAATGTAATTTATTTCTTTTTCATCTTCTCCATTAACGCTCATGCTATCGCACATCCCATCACGTATAGGTTTGAAATGATAACGGAAGTTAAATTACAGAAAATTTAAGATTATTCATCAATTATTACGTTACCTTCTGAGTCTAATTTGAAAATACGAACTGTATTTGTAGGGCCTGAAATCGCTCTAGGAGATCCACTTACAGACACTAAAACGTCGTTGGGTTGTATTTTCCCATCATCAAATAATACTTTAATCGCATTTAGGATAGTACTTCGACTTCTTTCCTCTTCATCAACCATTATTGATTCAACACCCCATAAGATCGTATTTTTTCTCATTGTTTCAATCTTATTGGTAAATACTGTAATTGGACATTTTGGTCTATATGCTGAAACCAATCTCGCAGCATTTCCATTTTGACTGGCTACCAACAATCTAGTTACATTTTCTTCTTGACTTAAGGTCACACCTGCATGTGCAACAGCTCGAGTGGCTCTATATTTTGCAAGTGCAGGAGATGAAGGCATTGTTTCCAAACCTTGTTCTACATGTGCGCAAACTTTGCTCATTGTTTGAACAGCTTCAAGCG
>NZRR01000052.1 GCA_002696315.1 Methanobacteriota archaeon
ATTTCCCATTCATACCTGGACAATGGGAAGACTTGGATGGTGATGGATATGGAGATAATCCTAATGGAAATGAATCTGATGATTGTATTTCTCAAAGTGGTACTTCAACGCTTACCGTAAATTACACCTCTAATACATTAGAGATTTTACTAGGATGTCTTGATTCTGATGGTGATGAGATTGCTGATACAGGAGACCCTTGTCCATTCTTATTTGGAAATAGTTGGGTAGATAGATTTGGATGTCCTGATACTGATCTTGACGGAATTAGCGATTTAAACGATCCCAATGAATTTGAAATGACTGAAAACACTCAGGATTGGGATAATGATGGGTATCTTGACCATTCTCCAGATAGCTCAAATAACGTTGATGCATTCCCTGAAGATTCAACTCAATGGGCTGATTCAGATGGTGACGGATTCGGAGATAATTCGAAAGGAAATAATGCAGATGCATTCCCTGAAGATTCGACACAATGGCGGGATTCAGATGGAGACGGTTTTGGTGATGAAGAAAACGGAAATAACCCCGATAATTGTCCATTTGAAAGAGGAAATAGTACTAACGATAGATTAGGATGTATTGACACAGATGGTGATGGATATAGTGATGAAAGCAGTGGATGGAGAGCACATCCATATGGTTATGCTGATAGTCATCCTGATGATCCTACACAATGGGAAGATTCAGATGGTGATGGATTTGGGGATAATCCAAATGGATTTGAATATGATGCATTCCCGAATGACTTCTATGAAAATTTTGATGAAGATGACGATGGCATCGGAGATAATTCTGATTGGTGTCCTAACGTAAGAGGTACATCTTACGAAGATGGTGTTGTTGGTTGTCCAGATTCTGATGGTGACGGATGGGCTGATGAGATTGATGCGTTTGAAAATGATGGCACTCAATGGAGTGATGTAGACTTTGATGGAAGAGGAGATAATTTAGAAGGTCAAAATCCAGATTATTTCCCATTCATACCTGGACAATGGGAAGACTTGGATGGTGATGGATATGGAGATAATCCAACTGGACCATTTGCTGATGTATTCCCAAATGACAGTACACAATGGACTGATTATGATGGTGATAATTGTGGAGACAATCAAGACGGAAATAATCCAGATAGATTCCCCACAGACCCAACACAGTGTGAAGATACTGATGGCGATGGATATGGAGATAATCCCAACGGAAGAGACCCTGATATGTTTATTGACATTTATTCTCAATGGGCTGATTCTGATGGTGATGGTTTAGGTGATAACATCTCAGAAGGTGCTTCTTTAGCTGATATTTGTGTAGATCCAGAAACAGGTAATGATAAATCATGTATTTATGATAGGGATAATGATGGTTTTGATGATTTAGAGGATCAGTTCCCAGATGAACCCACACAATGGGTTGATGCTGATGAAGATGGTAAAGGAGACAATCCACTGGGGTATAACGGAGATCCCTCAATGAATGATAGAGATAATGATGGATATCCTGACCCTATGGAAGAATATCCTGAAATGACATATTTAGATCCTGATTCAGGTGAAGCAAGAACTTGTTTAGATATTCCATCAATATTATGGGGTATTGAAGATGCATTCCCAGACAACCCTTCAGAATGGTCTGATTGGGATAGAGATTGCTTAGGAGACAATATTGACAACGATGATGATAATGATGGTTCAAGTGACATGGAAGAATTGGTAGCTGGAACAAGTGCTTTTGCATCTGGAGAAACGCCATGGGGAGGTGTATGGGTACCTGGGGCTAACGTAGAATTAGGTGCATGGGACCTAATTGGTATTTTGGTGGGTGTACCGAGCGTTCTATATCTCGGTTTTGCATTTGTCACAAGAGATAGACGTGCAATGAGATATGAAGATGAACTCTTAGATTGTGAAGATGTTGTAGAATTAGAGCAAATTAGTGAATCATATGAACGTGCTTTAATGATGAGATTATTAGGCCCTCATCACGGATTAATGCTAGAGAGAGTACGTTCTAGAATTGAAGTACAAATTGAAACTAGAGGTGGAGGAATTAGACCTGCTGATATTGTTGCAGACGCTGTTGGAAAGAACTCTAAGAAGGCGCCAAAAATTCCTGATGACGAAACTAATGAAGATTAGATATCAAATACAACATCACAATACCACCCTGGACCTTCAAATGAAGGAACCTCAGGCCATTTACTTGGTAGCAGAGTTCCACTAGGGACAAATGCGAATGCCAACTCATGTAATGTAACTGCTTTGATTTCGATCTCTAATTCTATTTCGTCGGTATTTACTTTGGAATATTGAATATTTGCAGTAATTCCTGATTCGGTTAATTCAGTAATAATTTGTAAATCACAAATCCATTCATCTTTTGCTTCTGCTCTGAATAAAACCTCTTCTAGTAATAATACCAATATTGAACTCCATTGATCAGATTCGGAAGTAATCATGAAAGAACCTGTATCTCTTGTTAAAGTTTGAAGTACTTCTTTTCCTTTTGGAGATAAAAGAATCGATTGCATCCCAGATACCGCCTCTTCTAATAATCTATTTTCGGAAACAGAATAACATCTCATTCCAACATCAGCTGTAGTTCCAAATTGCCAACTACTCATATTCTCCAACTCAACGTTGTGAAATTTGCATTTGCCAAGCAGATTCATCTAAACGTGTTGTAAGACCTTTTTTTGTGAGAACATAACCGTCTAAATCTTCTCCCTGTAAAACACATTCACATGCAGCATTTACCAAAATTGCACCATCATCCATTTCCAAGTTATTAGTTAAAGACACACATAATGCGGCTGCTGCAGCATCTAAAAGACCGATTTGNTGAAGTGTTTGAGTCAAAGTACATGGAACAACTAACGAATCTGCATCAGGCCTATGTAATGTCACCCCATCTTTTCCACCAATTACAAATAATCCTCCCCAATCATTTTCCTTTAACAAATGCTGAGCTGTTTCATCTGTATTTTCATAATTAAGACGCCTTCTCATTAGTTCCATTCCTCTTGATTGAAATAANACNGCATCTGAACCTTTAGAATAAGGNAANCCAGTNAGTTTTGGGTCNAAAATCACAGGAACATTTGCAGATTTTGCAGACGAAATAATTTCTTCNGCNGCTTTCGGATTAATCACTCCTTTACCATAATCTGAAATTACAACAATATTACTATTCGGAATTTCTTTTAAAACCGATTCTAAAATGGGTTTTTGTAACTCATCATGAAGAGGTTCTGAATCTTCTCCGTCTAATCTTAACAACATTTGCTTATTATGTACCAGACTTTCTCTACTACCAATTATTCTAGTTTTTACTGTAGTCTTCCTACCTTCAATCATTGTTAAATTACTAGTATCAATACCTAAATTTTCTAAGGATTGCTCTAATTCAACACCATTAGAGTCGTCTCCAATTGCTGCGAATAATTTAGGTTTTAATCCTANATCATGTAAACTTCTAGCAACATGAGCAGCTGCTCCTGCACCTGATTTTCTATCTGTTTCTTTCAAAACAGGAACNGGTGCTGTTGTATTCAAATTATTTGCATATCCGTAAATATACCTGTCTAACATGACATCACCGACAACAATTACCGATGTATTTACGGAACTATCTACACAATCTCTAATTTTTTTNTAATTATCAATTAAATCANATTCTTCAGTATCTGTGATAAGAATCACCTCACTCCCATGGAGACCAAGTATCTCCGTTTCTTTCTCGCCACCACCATNGGTCACTCTTTTCTGGNAACTCTAGCCATTCNTANCCATCATCTCCAATTTTACCNCTCATATCNGTAGTAGGAGTATAGCCTGAACCAACATTTGCACTTCCTCCNGAACCNCCATAGTANGAATCGTGTCGACTCTCTTCGCCATAATATCCGGTATCTTGCATTTGTCTTTGTNTTCCAGATTNCATCTGCGGNCTAGCNCCAGGNCTTTGACCAAATTCAACTTGAGCTTTTTGTGATGCATANCCATGATCATCCATTTGTTTNTTACGTTTCTTCTTCCTAAACATTCCACCGACNACTTCTTCATCAGATAATAATTCTTCAGCATACTCATCCCGATATTCATCGTCATCGTCATCTCGACCTCTNAGNATCCNAATTACAAATACTAACAATAAAAGAAAAACAAGTACTCCTGCACCAATATACACATACATCATAATNTCTGAACTTGTTTCTATTGCCATATTATCGCCGGAATCGCCGGTACCATCACCAGTACCATTAGTATCGTTATTTCCATCCCCTTCATCATTGTTATCCTCGTTTTCTCCNGGCAAATNTCGATTTGNATCATCTGGGAATGCATCAGCACCATCTTCAATNGACCATAAATCGTCTGGATTAGACCATCCNTCACTATCCGTATCTGGACAGCCTTGTCTATCTTCCGTAGAAGAACCTGCAACAGTNGGGCAGTCATCTTCTANATCCATTATAGAATCAAAATCAGTATCATCCGTGGGGTCTGCCCATTTATTTGGATCGAATGGGAATTTATCTCCTTCATCAGACCAACCATCGTTATCGTAATCTGGACATCCNTGTTTGTCAATTGTNGATGTACCATCTTTGATAGGACAATCATCACCCAAAGTGGCTGGTGGCGGNTTATCATAAAATCCATCACCATCTAAATCNGAATGTTGAGTGTTATCTGTAGGTAATAAGTCTGCTATATCTTCNACACCATCATGATCTTTGTCACTTTCTCCAGGATGACAACCTAATTCAGAACCTTCTTCAGAAGGAACTCCTTCTGAATCATATTCTACACCCTCNGTNTCAACTTGCCAAACATCACTTTGCCGAGTATTGGGGCAAATATCATCAACATCTAATACTCCATCTCCATCATCATCTAAATCTTCTTCAGCNAGGCATCCATCTCCATCAAGGTCTAGGTTTGCAGTAAAAGCCCAACCCGTTATTCCACTTGGACAATTGTCTTCAACATCTAAGACACCATCATTATCATCATCATCATCATCTAAGAAATCATGACAGCCGTCACCATCTAAATCAATTATGGGATTTGTAAAGTAATTTCTATGTATGATACAATTATCTACACTATCCACAGTTCCATCTCTATCTATATCACCGTTATATGTATCTGCAATGGACGTGGTTAAATATACTAAATCACCTAAAGAGAAATCAAGATCTCCATCTCCATCAATGTCTGCGATTTTCGCATTTGTTGAATATGTGTCACCATAAGTAGTCCATTCTAAAGTCATATTATGCTTACCATTTGTTTCATTATTCAGATAAATTCTATCTGGCTTATCATGAGAAGTTGCGACAAGAATATCAGGATCTCCATCTAAATCTAAATCACCAACATCTATTGCTTGTGCTGATTGAATTGGAGGTGTTTGATAATTCACTGAAGAAGAAATAGGTTGTGAAGTTCCAGAATTAAAAATAACCTCTAGATAAGAAGATTTGATTAATCTAACTACATCATTATTCCCATCAAGATTGAAATCTATAATTTTTACAGACGTAGTAGTTCCTAATTTCTCCATATTCTGAGCTACATCTCCAAATAATGCTCCATTACTCGCTGTTGAAGTATAATAAATACAATCATCATCACCTTGGAAAGCCAGATATAAATCTGCTTTATCATCACCATCTAAATCACCCAAAGAAACTTCTGAAACAATATAATCATCATCTCCAGAACAAGTTTCATCTGGCATCCAATCTACAGAAGATGAAAATCCATTACCTAAGTTAAGATGTACACCATGTGAATCTACCAAATCTAATTTTCCATCTCCGTTTATATCACCAACAGAAATTGGACCATCACAATCATTACCTAAACAATAATTCATTGAAGCGGTTTGCTCAAGTTCACCATTAATTGTTCTAAAAATCTCTCCTGAACGCAGGAAATCATAATCACCATCACCGTCAACATCAAACCACGCACTATCTAAATCAACATTAGATCCATCGTCATCGCCCAACAAATATAGCAATGGAGTATCAATAAAATCGGTGCGATTTAAAGTTGCATTGACGGGTAAATCTTCAATCTGAATAATTCCTCCAAGGGCAGGGTCAACGAGAGATTCACCTTTCACTGCGCTATTTCTATCAGTATCGAATTCATCAGACACCCCATCAGAATCCAAATCACCAGGTAAAAAAGGACCTTCCAAATCAATTCTACAACCATCGCCATCAGGATCTGTAGAAATATCTGATACCCAATTTATCTCACCTTTGGGACAACTATCAGAATTATCACTTATACCATCATTATCGTCATCAAGATCTTCATCAGAGTCCCTACAACCATCAGAATCTCGGTCATTAGCAGGTATAGAAGTCCATCCAGTTTGACCCCCTTCACAATCATCAAGCATCGAACCAATTCCATCCATATCAGTATCAACAAGTAATTTCCAAACATACATGTGTGATTGACGACTATTTGGTTCGAGAGTTGAATCTAAAAAACTAAGTCCATCTGGTACGGCATTTTCAATCTCATTTTCATGAGAAATTGCAAAAGTGCCACCAATAATTAATGAACCCTTAGAATCAATAACAGCTTTCTTTGCAATATCGTCTCTATCTGAAGTTCCCCTAATTGCCCAAGTCCAATCTCCATATGGATCAAGAGTTGCAACAAATGCATCAATATAATCACTAGAATCGATACTCAAAGTCCCTAATTCCAATCCATAATCATCGAATAATTTACCCCAAGAACCAGCAACAAGTATATGACCACTAGGCGTAAAAGAAAGAGAATATAAATCTACAACATCACTACTAGATGCTTGATTAAAATTTGAAAAATCATCAGGATAAATATATTTTGACACGTAAACATCCCTATATCCCATACTAGTGGTAGAAATATCTCCGAAACTTTTTGTTCCAGAAAAAGTACCAGCAATAAATATATCTGAATTAGTAGGATTTTTAGCAATTTCAATTACTACTCCAGGAATTGGCTCTAGTGAAATAATATTTGCTGAACTATCTAATTTCAGTATATATCCTGCTTGATTAGAGCTTTTATTATCCCCTCCGCCATCAATTTCAGCCTTATTATCTGAATCTCCACCTACTAAAATGGTTCCATCAGAATTTTCAAGGATTGTATTTACAGATTGATCATTAATTCCATTAATTCTATGGCCCCAATTAATATCACCTTGATTTGTAAATTTACATACAAAACCGTCTTCAGCAGTTCCATCTGTTCCTTGTGTTCCAAAATACACAATATCTTGTACCATTCCACCCATCAAAACTGTTCCATCATCATTAAAGATTAGTTCTTTAACGACATCATTATTTTCTCCACCTATTGAATTCAGCCAAAGACAATTAAAGTTACTATCCAACACTGCAACGAATATATCTGTTGATCCGCCATTATCATTATTATTACTAATTGATAAATCATCACATTCCATTGTAGAATCGGAAAAATGACCTGCTATCGCAATATTCCCAACATTATTCACTGACACTTTCTCCAAAGAAAAATCATAACTACTAGAAAAAGTCTTCACAGCACCCCACTCACCTTCCTCTGAAATTTTTACAATATATCCGTCATGTGAAGCTAATGATGTTATGATTGTTTCACCAAATTCTTCAGTATGAGAAAAGGTTCCAACGGCATAAATATCTCCATTTGAATCGAAATCGAAATCATTTAACATATCACTTTGAACCGCTACATTGTTTTCACCAGTTAATGCCCAACCAAACACCAAATCACCAATTTCTCCATCTAAATTTTTTGAAGAAAAATCAATTTGTTCTTCACTCTCTAATGAATCAATCATGGTATTAGAGTAAATTGAAAAAAGTGAAAAAGTTAGTATTAAAATTACTAATATTGTTTTAAGACGCATAATTAACATCACCAGCCTTGACCACTGGAAGAGATGCAAGAATATAACTAAGGCGGAAAAACTGCTAAGACTCAGCTAAAAGTGAGCGGATAGCTTCAATGATTTGAGAATTCAAATCCTCTCCAATACCTAAACTTAAACGAAGTGATCTAAGAATTGCATCTTCTTCTACACTAATCGATTCATCAGACATAGCAATCCATATTGCCTCTATATAAGGTTCATAAGATGGGTTGAATGTTTTCAAAAGAGCATGTCTTTTTCTTGTTACTACTTCTAATCTCTTTCTATTTGAAGGGTTTAATCTTAATGAATCCGCTAAAGCATCTAATAATGCAGTTGTACTCTCCCCTACACCTATATCTGCCCATACCTTATCGAGCATTTCTACATATACAGATTCTGCACCTGCCGATATTTTTTCTAGAGCTAGTCTTTCATCTTCAATGATTTTCTTCAGTGATTCGTTACTTAATGATAATTGTTCTACTAATTCATCGATTAATGTCCTCTCGTCATCACTCAATACACCATCTCTCATAGCAGTTTTAATCAATTTTCTCAAAAACTGCTCTCCGTCATCTTTAGCTTGATCTAGAAAATTTTCATCACTAGAACCGTCTGTACGAATTTTTCCTAACCATTTAACAAGAGATTCTCCTTCATCAAAACTCGATCTAATTGTTTTGTTTTTGTAAATTGGACTTGGACGATCCATAATATTTCGAAATAATTTTTTAGCTGAATTTCTACCTTTTTTAGTCATCCTATAAATTAAAACTCTCTGTCGATAACCATCTGGCCTTCCACTATCTTTTTCAATTAAGCCATCTGATTCTAATTTTTCAAGTGGTCTACTGACATGCTTCCGAGAGATTCCTGTAACCAAACAGATTCCTTTCTGAGTGACATTTCCACTCAAATCCCAAATTTCATCACCCATGTCATTTTCAAGTAAGTGTAATAAAATTCTTTCGGATTGTTCAAAAGTATCCAAGAGTGTATTTGCCATCTGACTCATGCAACCTGAGAGGTCATACTGATTTATTCTTATACCATCTAGTCAAAAAGAATGAACAGTCTCCGTGTTGACATGGCGCAACATAACGAGAGGGCTGCTGCTAAGCCTCGTGAGCGCGGAATTCGTAATTTAAATCCTAATTTAATCGGTAATAGAGAAGGCGATGGACGGCATAAAGCACCAACAAAAGTTGGAGATAAGTGGTTAGTTACGGGAAGTATAGGTAGTCGACTATGGAATAAATCTGCAATTGGTATTCTCAATGAAGAAGGAAATTTGTTAACGCCTGAAGAAGTATTATTCTGCCATTGGCATAGACATCTACCAATTCCTAACAAGAATTGGCTCGAAGATGTACTCAAAGTAGATGAATTACTCTTACACAGAGCATCTGCAATTAATAGAATTAGAGAACCTGGAGATATATTAGTTCTTGTTGAAAATTCAAATTTAAATTATAGTCCTGAGAGTTGGGCATTAAGATGGAATAGAGGAGAACACCCTACTAAATCTGAACCATTATCAGAAGTGAGGTGGGTAAATAATAGCTCAGAAATAAATTGGACAAGTATTTTCGAGTGGGCTAAATCGGTGGAGAAGAACGGCAGATTAGCAGAAATCTTAGTGGTTGATGGTGAATTTGATGTTACAGCATACAGATTAAAAATAACTAATCCAAGAGGAAATTTAAATCCTCCTTCAAAACTGAGTGAAGATGATTTTAGAATAATTCTAGAGGGTTGGGAACAAAAAATTCCATCAGGAAATGGTTTTTGGTTACCAATAACACCTGATTCAATGCCTCTACCTCAGTTGGGCGTTCCACAAGCAAGCGGAATTTGGCTTGCCGAAATTGAAAAAATTTGGCTAGATTCGATATTAGAAACAAAAAATCTTTCAGAAATTCCGGAAATATTTGGTGAATTATTAGAGAGAGGACTATGGCCAAGACCTGGATTCAAATATGGGTGTAGATGGAGAGTTTACAGTAATGAAATTTCATCCCAACATGCCCCTTGGCTAATTGTACCAAATTCAGAATCTCCCAAAAATTGGAATGAAGCATGTCTAGCAGCAAGACTTGCAGCGGGAGTAAATAAATCATGGTTATGTGCAATAAAAATCAACGAGAAGATTTCATTTATTGAACTTTGTAGATGGTCTCCTGGAAAGGCATAATTCTAAAAAAATAAAGGTTTAGATTTTCTATCAGAAAGGGTTCGGGATAGTAATGGAGACAAATTCTAGACGTTTTAGGGCGATTCTAGTATCATTACTTTTCTTCAGTTTAAGTCTCAATATGGGCTCAGGGTTAGCCGAAGTAGAAGAAATAGAAAATATCGGTCCAAATATAGAAATTTTTGACATGGTAATTGGAGATACATGGGTTTTCAATACTGAATTAGATGTTGCATCTCTAATTGATCCTACGGATGAAACATGGTTTGGAACCGTCATTGAAAACCCACTAATTGGCCAAACAACACGTACTGTTTTAGGAATCGAAACAATGGAGTATAAATCTAAAAATTATTCTGTTTATGAAATTAAACAAGAGGGTAATTACGAGGGCATAGGGACATTTCCTGCTCCTGTTCTCGGATTAATTACGGGTACTATGTTAGTAGACTATAGTGCAACAGTATGGATTAGAATATCTGATCATGCAACATTGCGAGAAGTGACCGACATCCATATTGATTTACAACATATTGCTGGCGTTGAATTATTACTTGATACAGTAATTACAAGAGAATTTGATACAGACGCTGAATATTTTGATTTTCCTACATTGTGGGGTGAAACTTGGACACAGACATATATCCAAAATGAATCATGGGATGGAAATTCAGGCTATTTCACACCACCTGGAAATGAAAAATTGAAAGAAATGGCATATGGATATAATAATCACAGCACTCCACCAGTAGATTGGAATGGTTGTGAAAAATCATCCTACGTTCAACAAACAAATAGTGAAGGTGAGATAACAGAATACAGATGGTATTGCCCATCAATCAGAGGTAATGTTGCAGAATGGGATGAAGATATTATTTTAGGAGTTCCAGCATATTTAGAATTAATCTCATTTACCCCCGGTGAAACCTCAACGTCACAAATTGAATTAGAATTTGATCCATTATTCGAATCGAACAATGTGACTTTGAACTCTCCAATAATATTTAATTTGACTATATTACTTGAAAATGGTAGTTCACTCGAAAATGAAATTGTAAAAGTCAATTATCTTGGAGAATATACAAATTGGACATTAAATGGTACTAATTCTGCTACAATCAATATTTCTTCAAACATTTCTAAAGATTCTACTACAACACTTTACGACTGGGCCAGCCATGGAATTGTAATTCAATTAAGTAATCATGATGTTTTTACCGCATTTACGATTACGCTGAATAGTAGTTCGATAGCAGAAGGAATTGCCTTACGTTCAGAAAGTTTAGAGTTAATGTCCAATTGGGTTGATGGAAGTTTTGAACTAATTACTATTTTTGGAGAACAAACGAGGTGGTAAAATGAAAAGATATACATTATTTATTTCCATATTAGTAATATTACTGATAATTCCTACTAATGTTTCTAGTGATGAAGATTTTACGGTGAGTGAACCTGATTATCTTGTAGATGATTTTTTTGAATATTCAGGCTATACCAATATTATTGTTAACGATTTTAAGAATACTCTTAATAATGAAGAAAATAGACCTCAAATAAGTATTTTAGAAAATAATGATTTAAGGATAAATATTGCATCTATCGAAGAATGTGAATTAAAAGATTATTCCGGATTATGTCAAAGAGGTAAAACATCTCATTTTGTTAATCTAAGTTTGAGTTGGGAATTTAATACCACGAATTATTTAGATGATCAGATGTATGTACTAATTACAACAAATGAAGAATCCTTAGTTCCAGAGGATGTTAGCCCATGGTCATGGACAAAAAGAGTTGTAGTTGTCACATCTATTTTCAAAACAAAAAATGGAGACGAGCATAATGTTGAAAGACGTATATTAACTGAATTTACGTCTCATACAACTAGTTCTAAGCCTACAACAATTTCGGTTGGTGATTCATGGTTTTTAGTTGAAGAGAGAGAGATTGATTCAGAAAATAGTTTTAGAGAAAATAATGGATTATGGCAAAAAACAAAAAGCAATACCACTGTTACCTCGCAAAGATTATTTTCTGCTGATTCATATGATTTACTGAATAGCGAATTAGGAATTGTTCCAGTAATTTCTGTAATTGAAGGTGATTCTAATTCAGGAAATTATTCAATAGCACAACTGGATGAATTAGGATTTACTCGGAAAATTGAATCATTTAAGAATAATGAGAATATATTTACTTCAGAATTACAAGATTTTAGATATTTACGCACACCTGATCTTTCAGCAAAACAATCCACTCAAACGGGTGCTGTTTGTTTTGGGATTTTCATGATTTCAAGTATATTATTTGTTTCTGTTGTTTTCGTTAATGAATATAGAAAACAAAAAAAGAATCCTATTAAATTTCAAGAAATTAATAATATTGAAGAGTCAAATGAATTTGATGAATTAGAAAACAAATTAAAAATGTTACGAGATAAAAAAGATATGAAAGCACAAAAACAGGAAAGTGAATTAAAAATTAAATTAAGAGCGTTTTATCTTCAACATAATCCTGCAAAATTAGAATTCTTAAATGATATTGTTAAGCAAATGGAAGAAAATTCTTTTGGAAATTCCAAGGAACATTTACAAATTTTAAATTCACAATTAATTTCTAGGTATGGTGTCGATTTAGATGGAAATAAAATTGAAAATGTTGAGGAGCGAGTTGAGTTACCTGAGTCTTCTAAAAAATTCAAAGAATTTATGCAAAGTATTATCGATGATTAGTAATAGAGATCCTCGGATATGTTTTCTTGCTCATCTACTTCAGATTTAATTTCGTTTTTATTTTTGGTTGTTATACTAAGTAAGAACCAAATTCCACCTAATGCTAATGATATTCCTATTAATTGTCCAGGACTTCCAACATATTTAGAAATAAACGATTGCCCTTCTATGAATTCAGATTGCAATACAACTTCAATACTGTGTTCATACAATCCATCATGTAGGACTATGTTTCCTCTAGCATACATGCCTGGAGAAAGTAGACCGTTTGGATTTATTGTAATTATTAATTCATCTCCTGGAGATAATGTAACTTTACCAGAAGATGTTGTTATTCTTTCTAATGGACCAACAAATTCTAATTGATAGATTCTAGAATCATTACCTTCAAAAGTTAGAGGTATCTTAATTTCACTTACCTCTTCATAATGAATTGTACCCTCAAAATAATCTGTACTAATCCTATTTCCAATTGATTTCCAGCTAAATTTAACGTTTAATTGATTTATTTCACCACATTTTAATATTCCATAAATATATCCAGAATCAGAAGACCTTGGATTATCCCATACTCCATTAACCTCATTTTCTCCTATTTGTAACTCGGATTCTAATCTTAAAATTCTACTATCATCACTGAATAATTCTGCATTCAAGTCACAAGTTTCCTTCGCTTCAATATCAATATGAAATATTTCTTCATCTAAAAACTCGGGATTGTAAGAAATTACTGATATTATAGGCAATTCCCCTGTTTTAAAATTTAAAATTATTTTTTCGTCTGTAACATTTTGAATTTCAATAGACCATGGAACTAATCCTCCATAACGTTCTCTAATTTCAAACCCATCATTACCAAATTTTGAACCATTCAAAAATAAATCTGACGCCTCTCCACTATTAGAACCAGAAATTAATCCCGAATTTCCATCCGCTTCAACTATCTTCAAATATGGGTTTTCAGAATCTCTATTCACATTGTTTAATGAAATATTACCCACTTCTTTATCTTCAATACTTACTAACAATCCTGAACCAGGTAATTCAGAATCAAGTCCACTTTGATGCCTATTTTCTAACCAAAGAAATTCGTTATGACTTAATTTGATCCTGTAAGCAATTCCTAAATTTGACATCGGGATTAATTCGAATTTTATTTCTGCATTAGAACCAAATTCTTCAATTTGTATTTGTTCAAAACGTTCAAGCCCTATTAAATTCATAGTTGCTGCCATCGGTAAAACAGGTCTACTTTCACCCAATTGATTCTCTGCCCAATTACCACTGGCCATAATGTCGAAATCACCAACTCCTTTCCAGTTATCTTGCGGTAATTCATCGTGTACTGCATACAAGTCTGCTGCCCCAAATGAATGTAATAATTCATGAGCAATAGTACCAACATTACTTTTTAAACCAGCCATTGCATATGTTTTAATCAAACTACCATTGAGATTTAATTCGTTTTCAAAATGTCCAAAATGACTCCATAATTCATTAGAATTACCCCCATCTTCCTGAACACCGCCCGAATGTAATATCAATAATCTATCTACGACTCCATCAGAATTTAAATCATAATCATTCCAATTAACTCCATTAACGGATGCTTGAGTAAAAGCTTCTTCTGCCAAACCATTTGCTCCGCCAGATGAATCTGTACCTGCATCTCGAATTCCATCAACATCGACACCATATTCAGAGACAGAATACTTTCCATTCAAAATACCATCATGAAAATCAAAATTAAAACTACTCTGACCGGCTGCCATTTCTGTTAGATAATTAGAAACCCCATCCTCTCCATTAATCAGTTCCCTTGCTGTTTCCAAATCTGTTTCAGGATCTATATTTTTATCTTGAAAACCAACAACCAAGACTAGCCAATTCTCTTCTAATTGTATATTAAGTGAAAAATGTTCTTCATCATCATCATTTGTATTGTCAATAACAGTGTCTACGATTTCCGGATTGAAGTACACAAACCATGATGATGCAAACAATATTGTCGCAATTGGAAGGGCAATCCAAATCCGCATTAGCGTGGCTGAGTGAATAACTTGTCTTCAAGAGTAAGGGTCATTGTATCATTAATTTGTTAAATTCTTTGTAATTGTAATAAGTTTACACCCAATTTTTTAAAATCATTAATAATTTCAAAAGTAGGTTCTTTCGTAGAAGTTATTAGTATTTCATTGGGTGATAAATCTGTTCCAAAAGGAGGAGTAATAGATTCGGTCCAATACGCAAATTCTGGTCTAAAATCTCTACTAATCTCTGACAATATTTTAAAAATTCTTTCATATGAATTTTCTAGTTTCCAAGGATCATTTTCAACTGCCAATCTTATCATGAAATCAATATCTTTAATTTTAGAATCAGCAATACGTAAGGAACTAAAATCAATTAGTGAAAGTGTTCTCATGTGACAATTCAAATACTCTAAATTTTGTATTAATCTTTCATCTATCTTTGTCTCACTTCCACAACCAGTTATGATGACATCTGTTAATTTTAATTGCATAACTGTTCCAATGAGTAAGTCTGTTGATTCTTTGGAAATACAAAAATTAGGTATTGGGAGAAATACCATACCCTTAGGAATTGAATTATTTTGTGGAACAGGTACTACATCGCAACAACTACATCCTACTATACCAATTCTTCTAAGTCTAGCTTCAGAATCTAAAATTCCATTATTTTCATCAAATGAAGGTAATGCATATGCACTTCTACTAATTTTTGAAAATGATAATTCTACAAGAATAAATTCCATTAAGATCCCTAGAGTTAACAAAGTATCTTGATCAGAAGGTATGATTAGCCACATTAAAAAAATAGAGACACCATGTATTCTAAATTGCCAAGATGCTTTTTCTTCACCTTCAGCGATACCATACCTTCTCAATAATATCGCAGAAATCACAGATAAAAACACAATTATCTCGATATAACAAATAATTAATGCAAATTCTAACATGGCTGCAGCACTATAACTAGGTGATACTCCTTCTACAAACCCTGCTTTCTCTGCAGATAAAAACCAGAAAGGAAGTACCACAAATAATGTTAACGAAACTACAAAAATTATTGATGTTGAACCTACAAATAATAATTGCTTGAGCCACTTCCTCTCGTAAGATAACATCCCCGGGCTACAAAAAACCAGTACTTCTCTTGAAAAAAATGGTATCGTTAAACAAATCCCCAACAATAATATCGAAAGCCATCTAAGAGAAACCCATTCTGTTGGTGAATATACAGCAACACAATCAGTACAAGGGCTAAGTAATGAGATATAATTTCTTAAAATTAATTCATCAATAAAATTCCAGCAAATTATCATCATTAATACTAAGATTGCTAGTAATCTACCTAGACGAATACTTAACTCGTCTAAGTGTGCTTGAACTGGGATTGCTTTATCTGAGGTTAAACGTAAAGACATTTCGAAATTCAACCTTAATCTTAAGTTTTGATTACAACATATCAGGCACCTTAGCTGGTGCAATTGCTTGAACCCAAGTCCTATACAATCCGTATGCGGCCCAAGCTGCTAAACAACCCACTAAAATCCCTTCTACTTGACCCCAGTTTTGATATCCATATACTGAAAAATATAATAAAACTAAGAACAGTGATCCTCTTCTAATTGCTTGAGGAATTGCTAATTCCCTATCTAAATGTGGTGGCCCTCCACCGAATCTCCTCTCGTAAAATTCTCTTTGTACAATAGCACCAACAATTAAAATTCCTAATGTTGGCCAATAGTATAAATTTCCATTATCGAAATATTTCTGTGCAAGTTCCATTTGGTGTTCTCTTTCGATGGCCTCAGGATCTTCTACTTGAACAAATAAAGTATCATAATCACCAACACTTAGTGTTCTGGTGTCTAATGCTTCTCCCTCTTGAGATACTGCTTGATCAGGTGAGGAAATAGTAAATGACAAAATATTCCATTTATCACCTTCATTTGCACCGTTCTGTCCATCAACTGCATTTACAACTAGTGAAAAATGTAAATCGCCAATATTAGTTTCTGGTGAAGTCCAGGTTACAGTCCAAGTTTTTTCAGAACTAACAAGACTGTGTCCAATAGTTCCTTCTACATCAGAAACAAAATCAATATCAAAATCTTCCGTCCAAGTGAAATTTCCATTACCATAATCAGTAAAAATAAATCCTGCTCCGACAGAATCTGCAGCATCACCTGATATCACGAAGTTATATTCAGTATCTAATGAATAAGACTCTGGAACACCGCTAATTTGGACTAATACATCGTTGGAAGGAGTTCCTGCTGCATTGACACCATGGCAAGTACATCCAATTTCACTGGTCAGTTGATCGCCTTGTAAACCTGGAGGTCCATTAGGCATTGATAATGCTGGAACTGCAACTAATATAAGTGTAAAAAATATCAAAATAATGCGATGATGTACCCCTGACATCCCTCTCACATTACCTTCCAATGTATATACGCTCTTGAATATTTGCTAATCAAATAAAACAGAAACTCGATCATAGTTCTTTCAAGGCTGAATTTAATTCAGTCATCATCTTTTTACCGTCTCCAAATAACATCATTGTTTTATCTTCATAAAATAAATCATTATCTACTCCAGCATAACCTACTGAAAGGCTTCTCTTGATTATTACAACAACTCCCGCCTTATCTGCGTCAATAATAGGCATTCCGCCAAGAGGGCCTTCTCCAGTTCTTGCTGCTGGATTTACTGTATCATTAGCACCAATAACTAATGCAACATCACAATCAGGGAATTCTGGATTTATTTCATCCATTTCAATCAATTGTTCATATGGTACGTTAGCCTCTGCTAATAATACATTCATGTGTCCTGGCATTCGACCAGCAACTGGATGAATTGCATAAAAAACTTCAGTGTCATACTTCTCAGCGATTATGTCAGCAAATTCTTTGA
>NZRR01000053.1 GCA_002696315.1 Methanobacteriota archaeon
AACTGGATGAATTGCATAACTAACGTCCACATCATTTTCTTCCAATATATCTGCAAATTCTTTAACTAAATGTTGAGATTGTGAAACTGCCATTCCATATCCAGGNACNATAATACATTTTGAGATTCCATCTAAAACCATNGCAACTTCTTCTGGATCACTTCCAACTTTTGTTCTNGTCAAACTTTCTTTNGCTGANCCNCCNAATGCCTTAAACAATACATCAAATAATTCTCGATTCATTGCCTTACACATAATGAANGTCAAAATTAAGCCNGCTGCACCTACCATTGANCCNGCTATAATCAAAACNGTATTACCAACAACAAAACCTGTAAATGCTGCTGCTATTCCGGAGAGTGAATTCAATAATGAAACAACAACGGGCATATCTGCACCACCGATTGGCAAAACAAATAAAATTCCAAGTAAGCAAGAAACTCCGACAATACCNTANATTAATCCTAGATTTCCAGGNTCATTTAAAGTCATGAAAATCATTACAATNCCAGTTAAAAATAGTCCTGATTTCACATAATTTAACCAACTAGGGCCCCAAGTTGGGAATCTAATCCATTTTTCAGTAAATGGAATTGTGAATCCTCCTTTAAGTTTAAACATTGCAACTAAACTACCNGTTAAAGTCATCCAACCAACAAGTGCNGAAGCGCCAATTGCTAGAACAGGAATTAAATGATATACTTGGAAAATCGGATCCGCAATCANATATGAATCNGAAGTATACACCTTNAGTGCTTCAGATAGTGCAACTAGTGCTGATGCAGCACCACCAAAACCATTGAACAAAGCTACTAATTCTGGCATACCCGTCATTTCAACAGTTGTAGCCATCCAATATCCAATCGCAGCTCCAACACCCAATCCTAATAAAATCCACATCCAACCTTCGATTCCATTTTCTGATAATTGCATTTTCATTACAGTNACAAGTACTGCAACAAACATACCTAAAGCTCCATACATGTTTCCTTTAGGTGCAGTTTTGGGTGAACCCAACATCTTTATTCCAAANATGAATAATGTGGCTGAGATTAGATAACCAATATCGAGTAAAGATGATACTTCGACCATTAATTACCACCCCTTTTTTTACCACGAATCATTTGTAACATTCTATTTGTAACTAAAAATCCACCTACAACATTTATTGTNGCTAAAACAATTGCAAAAAATGCTAAAATTGTAGCAGTATTTGCCTCCCCGTTATTTGCTGCCAAGAGAGCACCAACAATACTAATTCCAGATATTGCATTTGCACCAGACATCAAAGGTGTGTGTAAAGTAGGTGGAACTTTAGATATTAATTCAAAACCAAGAAAAATNGCCAAAGCAAATACAGTCAATGATAATATGAAACCTTCTAAGGTCATAAAAATCCCAATAACATCACTCATTCTTCTTCATCTCCATAAATTAATTTTTGTAAACGTGAATGATTTTTATGAATTTTACCTTCNTTTGAAATTAAAATTCCTCCAAANCCTGCACCAATTCCTCCTTCATCACCAGTTAATACTTGTTCGTCCTCATTTATTTTCAANACTCCCTCATCTACAAGAACTGAAACAAAATTAGTGACGTTATTTGAATAAAGCATAGAAGCAGTATTTGGAACCGTTCTACAAAGTACTGGCGTACCATAAAATGTTACACCATCTTTAACAACATCATTATCTACTTTTGAATGGTTAGTATTACCACCAGTATCTAAATTCATATCAACAACTACTGAACCTTCTTTCATTATTTTATGTAAATTGTCGTTTCTTTCATCACTAAAAAATAATTTTGGTGCATCTCTACCAAAAATTCTTGCTGTAGTTACTAGTGCATCNGCATCACTCAAAACTTTTTCNAGAGCAACATCAAAAGCTTCCATTAATTCCGGATTATCAAATAATGAATTAGCATGGCCACTTGATGTTTCAGCATCAACCCAACCGGGCACATCAATAAATCTACCACCAAGACTCTCGCAATCTGTCTTTGCTGCAAGCCTAACATCAACAGCATAAACCACTGCACCCAACCTTTTTGCAGTTGCAATTGCTTGTAGACCTGCCACAGCAGCACCTTGAATCACAAATTTAGCTGGTCTAATTGTACCTGCTGCAGTCGTCATCATAGGCATCAACTTAGGCATATTAAATGCTGCTTTTAATGCTGCACAGTATCCTGATAAATTATCTTGTGAAGAATTCACATCCATTGATTGACCCTTAGACAAACGCCTAGGTATCACTTCCAAAGATAATAACGTGATACCTGACTCAATTATTTGTTTTGTTTTTTCCATATCCCTAAAGGGATCTGCCATACATGCCAACATTGAACCTGATTTCATTTTAGTAAAATCTGGAACTCCAATACTTGTAACTAAATCCGAACCGAGTACTTCATCTGAATTAGATATTGATGCACCTTTCGCCTCATAGTCTGAATTTGGATAACCTGATTTTTTACCTGCACCATCTTCAATAAATACCTCAAAACCCATCTTAAGTAACTTTGGAATCGAATTTGGCACTATAGAAACCCTTGTTTCAAAATCGGATTCTAAAACCACACCTAGTCTCATTGAACACCCGAGTTAAAAGGGGTTATTGAAACTAACTTGATTAAAAATTTAAACTTACAACGGTCAAGATTATTTCCCACCTTATTTTCGCAGATTCGGTGGAGTACAATATGAGTCGAGGAAGAAGGAAAATTGCAGTGATTGGAGCTGGAAATGTAGGAGCAACATGTGCGTTCGTTTTAGCACAAAAAAAATTGGGAGACATTGTTATGCTCGATATTTACGAAGGTTTTGCTAAAGGTAAAGCACTAGATATGAGTCAAGATGGTCAAGTATTAAATTATGATGGAAATATCACTGGAACAGCAAATTATGAAGATATTGCAGGATCAGATGTAGTTGTAGTAACGAGTGGATTTCCAAGACAACCAGGAATGAGTAGAGAAGATTTGATTGGTAAAAATGCTGAAATTATTAAACAAGTGGGAGAAGGAATAAAACAGTATGCACCTAACTCAATTGTAATAATGGTTACAAACCCATTAGATTTAATGACATACCACATGTGGAAAGTAACTGGGTTTCCAAAAGAAAGAATTATTGGGCAAGCGGGAGTATTAGATAGTGCAAGAATGACTCATTTTGTTGCTAAAGAAGTTGGTTGTAATGAAGAAGATGTTCAAGCAATGGTATTAGGTGGTCATGGAGATACAATGGTGCCATTACCAAGATATACTACATGCGGAGGTATTCCAATTACTCAATTACTCGATGAGGAAACAATTGAGGCAATTAGTAAAAGAACTGCTGGTGGTGGCGGGGAGATAGTTAAATTATTAGAGAGAGGATCTGCTTTTTATGCTCCTGGATCTGCTGCCGCCATCATGGCTGAAGCGGTTTTAAACGACAGGAAAAGGTTGATACCAGCATCAGCTTATTTAGATGGCGAATATGGACTTAATGACATTTTTATAGGAGTTCCAATCATTCTTGGAGCTAATGGGACTGAAAAAATTATTGAATTAGATCTTACTGAAAATGAATTGTCTAGTCTGCAAGGTTCTGCTGATTTTTATAAGAGTCAGTTAACTGATATTCTAGGATATTAATTGATTAATTTAGCGTTGCATTCATGACCTTAGACTTCTTCCATGTATTATGGCCCTAGGAACATTCATCCACCTTGAGCATGATGGAAAGTTACTATTAGTTGATTCAGAAGGAAATGGCCCACAAATACCAATCAAAGGGAGAAGTCTATCAAAGGATGAAAATGGATGGATATTCCGTTTACCCACCATTTCTGAAGTTGAATCCATGGGAATTATGTGGACTTTGAAAGGTAAATATAATTTAGATATCGGAGACTCTAGTAATACAATAATAATGGGACAACCAGAAATATCATGGCCTAAAAATTGGGCCTGGAAAGATGACGTGATTTCAGATTCATGTGTCCACCCTGCTGCAAGAGAATCAGTTTACCGTTCAATTCATCGACTTGTTTCAAAAGTAGTAATTCGTAATCAAAATGAAAAAATATTATTGGCAAAAGTAAAACGAGGGCATTTTACTGGTTGCTGGACACTACCTGGTGGTTATCTTGATCATAATGAACACCCAACAATTGGTGCAGTTAGAGAAACTATGGAAGAGTTAGGAATCACTCTTGAAATTGATGATTCGAATACATCCATAGTTTCACAAAAAATTTTCAATGATGCAGGTATTTCATTTGTTTCTTTTACTTATCTGGTTGAAATTAATTCAGAAGAGTTAGAATTTAATTTGAAAATTGATGAAATAGAGGAAATTAATTGGTTTAACAGAAAGGATGCAATTAATTCAGCTAGTTCTTGGTTTGATTTACAAGCCATTCAAAAATTAACTGAGTAGATTTTTAAGAATTCTTTCTTCTTCCTCATCAATTTTTCCATCACTTACTGCTTCGAATATTTTCTCAACTTGCTCTGGAGATAAACCTGCTAATTCAGCTGCTTTCTTAATTAATTTGGCTTCCTCTTCATCGACATGACCGTCTGCAATTGCATGCTGAATAGCTACTCTAGTAGTATATTGACCAATTTCAGTAGATTCTAATCCTAATTTAATTGCAACTTTAATTAGTTCCTCGATATCATTAGAAGTAAGTATATTTTCAGATCTTGCGTCCTCCCATTTACCTAAAACTAATGTTTTTGCTGCAGATAATGCACTTGGAATTCCATCTGAATTGGAACCGCCTCCTTGTGCAAAAGTAGGTCTTCCACCTCCACCTCCTTCAATATATTTTGAAATTGCTTGTAAAATTATCGAAGCATTATATCTTTCAGAAGCAATACTATTTTCTGTTATGGAAACCAATAATTTACCACCTTTATCCCTACTTCCAATAATTGCCAAGGTTGGTTTATTAGGGTCTAGAGTCAATTCTCCCACCATTTTTGTCATTTGCTTAATATCACTTTCAACTTCCATAATAATTATTCTAACACCATCAACTTCGCTTGAGTCTTCTCCATCTACACCCGAAGTTCTAAGCCTAATTATTTCGGCTTCTAATTGTTCAATCTTTTTCCTTTGTAATTTCCATTCTTCAAAAAATCTACTCGAGGTTTTAGGTAAATCTTTTTCTGAAACACCAAAAGTGGAAGAAGAATCACGAATTAATTGATCTTGTTTTCTTCCATAACTTAATGCTGCATTTCCAGCAACAATTTGTAACCTTTCTACTCCGTCTTGAACTAAAGTTGAACGAACAACCCGTATTTGTCCAATTTTACCTGGAACATCATGATGAGTACCTCCGCATGCTTGTGTGTCATGGGTGCCGATTTCTAGAATTCTAATTTTCTTTGTTTTTGGTGCACCACCTTGATATAAATCAAAACCATAGATTGAATCTGCATCCTTTCTATCCAATTCTGATTTCGTAGTAGAATCTACTTGTTGTAAAACTTCGTTTGCTATTGATTCTATTTCATCTAAATCTTCTCTAGTAAGCCGTTCATAATGAGTAATGTCTAGTCTACCGTATTCTTCAGACACATTAGAACCAGCTTGATATACATGTGGGCCTAATATTTTTCTAGCTGCACCTCCAACAATATGAACACTAGTATGATGATCCATAAGTTGTTTTCTACGATCATAATCTACTATTCCGTGAACTACCGTCCCTACTTGGATTACTGAATCACAGAAATGTATTACATAATTTCCTTGTTTTTGACAATCAAGAACTTTAGAGGTCCCATTAGGATGTATTATCTCTCCAAAATCAGGCTCTTGTCCTCCACCCTCTGGATAAAATGCAGTTTTATCCAGTAAAATTGCGTGAGTAATATTATCATTTTCATCTTTTATCTCTTCACAACAGATTACCCTAGCATTAAATTCAAACCAAAAAGAATTTTGATAATACAATAGTTCAGTTTCGACTAAACTAGGGTTTATCTCAAAATATTCTTTACTTTTAACTTTAGATGCAACTTTTACTGACTCTGCATGTCTCTCGGCCATCTCCGCATTAAATCCTAAACGTAATCTAATATTGCCTCCTGAAATATTATTTGCAATTTGAACTGCCATTCCAGGAGGAATTCCATGACTATCATTTAATTGAAAATAAAACTCATCAGGTAGTTCAGTAACGTCTTTAGAATGCTTTTTTAACTCATTTGAAACAATATTTTTTCCTCTCCTCAAGGTTTCTGCATATCGCTCTTCTTCGACTGATAAAATTTCTAAGACGCCACTTTTTGTCTGTTTTAATGAGTCTAATTCGAAATTAACATCTAAATGAAATTCGGCCAATTCAGGGAGTGTTTTATTAATTCCTAATTCATCCCTCATTCTCATTACTCTTCGTGACATCATTCTTGCAAGATAACCTTCCTTAGCATTAGATGGAACTAATCCATCACCCAACATATTACATAATGCATGTAAATGATCAGGTATAGCATAAATTTTTGATAAAGTATTCATTAATTCTTTTACTTGTTCGCTTTCAACATTAATTTTTCTTTCGGATAACCTTTCAATTAGTTTTGAAAATATTTCATTTTCATCTGAGCCTACTTCAATGTTCATAATCCCTGAAATTTTAGATAATTCACCCAATAAGTTATCTAAATCTTGAATATTAATATGTTTAATTTTATTATCAAATTCACATAAACTTTTCAGCCAATCGATTGATTTTGGATATATTGCTTCATAAATAGTTGGTGTTCCAGCTGCAGCCCAACAAAAACGCTCTAAACCATATCCTGTGTCAACAATTTGTAAATCCATTTCTGAGTATTTTATACCTTTAATTTCATATTGACCATCTTCATCCTCTTCTAAATTCATGAAAACTAAAGTTGCTAATTCTAAACCACCAACAATTACCTCAACAGCAGGACCTGCGTTCCCGCCTCCTGACCAAGGATTTTCAACATACGTAATTTCAAAAGCATCTATTCCTAATTCTTCAGTAAATAATTCATGACATAATTCAACACATCTATTCATCCAATAATATTCAATTCCCTCTTTTGGCTTATTAAACACGTGATGAGCCATCATCTCAAAGGTAGTTAGATGTCTTCCAGAATGTCCGACTGCATCAACATCCGTTAATCTAATACAAGGTTGGGAGATTGTCAAAGGATTTGCAGGAGGATCAACTAAACCACTTGTAACATGTGGTTGAAAATCAGCAATTGACGCTATTGTTAAATGGATATCATCACGCCATCTTGCTAGAATCGGATAAGGTGAAATTTTAGCATGATCTCTTAATTGAAAAAATCTTAAAAATCTCTCCCTCATATTATTTTTTAACTCTAATCCTCGTTCTTTAAATCCTGAAATTAAAGGTTCTCCAATGAAGGTATATTCATCCAAGTGAGTATCTCCACAAGTTACTCTATCTGGGTCGCTTGACCAATACCAAAGAGAGGTTTCAATACATTTCCTTCTTTCATACCCCTTTTCTACCAAATAAGGTATATCAATTGGGGGTAATGGCATATATTCACCCTAGTTCTCTTTCAATTTATACTCAATTAGCACTACGGTATCATCACCATCAGCTATTCCATCACCATCATTATCAACGGAACTAAAAACGTGATTTTCAAAATCAGTACTAATCACACCATTTGTTCCATTAACATAATCTTCTTTTGTTGGGAACACTGTCATTACAATTTCATGATCTTCATCAACAGTATAATCTAATAATTGATTTTCATTGAACTCCTTATCCCACACAGTGAAGAAATCAGAAACTTTAATTTTCATTGGGTTTGAAAGTGGTATCTCAATATGCAATTTTCCATCACCACTGTGTGTATGTATCGCATACATACAATCTTCAGTCACACCAACATCTGTTGGAATATTTACAGCACCTCCGTTAATATTAATATAAAGCCAAGGATGATAATGATTTAGCCCTTGAGGGGAGTGTTCTACACATACATCCAATATTTTGGGAGAATTGTCTACTTCAGGACCATAAATCCCGTAAGCAGTAATTGAAACTAGTGCAATTCCAGAAAACAACAACAACCATTTCATCATTCCTCCGCCAGCTGCAGCGGCTGCATTTTCTCCGACCATAGTAATGCCTGATTGTTTGTTACATTTAATATTCAGCGTTAAAAAATAGTCCACAATGCATTTGAATGAGTGACCGCAGGGAAAAATATGGATGACCATTCTTGGCAGGAACATATCGAAAGAATTTCACCAAATGTGGTCAAAATGAAAAAACATGGTTCGATGAACGCTGATGCAAACCTAATAGCAAACGAAGATCATTGGAAGAAGCACCAAGATGGAAGAGGACCTGCGCAATTAAGGAATACTGCAAGTCTGCCTGGTATTGTTGGTGATGTATGGGCTATGGCTGATTGGCACTTTGGTTATGGTTTTCCCATAGGTGGTGTAGCTGCAACTGATGTAGATAATGGAGGAGTAATTAGTCCTGGAGGAGTTGGTTTTGACATAAATTGTGGAGTCAGACTTGTAACTACTAATCTTACATTAAATGACATACCGAACATAAAGTCACTAGGAAAAAATCTAGCAAAATTTATTCCAGCTGGAACGAGTGGAAAAGGAGGATATGAACTAAACAAATCAAAATTAGAACATTTAATTTCTGGTGGTGCTGAAGCTGCATATGAACTAGGATGGGGCGAATTCGAAGATTTAATTTCTATTGAAAGTAATGGTATTTTAGATGTTGAAGAGCCATCAATTTCTGAAAGAGCCATAGAAAGAGGTATTAGACAATTAGGTACTTTAGGTTCTGGAAATCACTTTTTGGAATTACAAACTGTAGATTCAGTTTTAGACGTTAATTCTGCTAAAGGTTTCGGACTATCGGCTGACCAAATCGTAGCAATGATTCATACGGGATCACGGGGATTGGGGCATCAAGTTTGTTCTGACCATTTGAAGAAACTTGAATCAGGATACAAGAAGGAGGGGAATGAGTGGAGACATAAAGAATGGGATATTGTTCTCCCAGATAGGCAGTTAGCAGCAGCTCCAATCCACTCAAAAGAGGGCCAACAGTATATCCAAGCAATGCAAGCAGCAGGAAATTTTGCATTCGCAAACAGAAGTGCTGTTACTCAAAGATTCCGTGACATCCTACACAGGGAATTAGGTTCAGATGCAGAAGTGAATGTCCTCTATGATGTATCTCACAATATTGCTAAATTTGAGACTCACACCGTTCATGGAAAAAATTGTAACTGTTGCGTACATAGAAAGGGGGCGACTAGGTCATTACCTAAAGGGCATAAAGACCTTGATTCTAAATTTTCACAATACGGACAGCCAGTATTAGTTCCAGGGGATATGGGAACTGCATCATGGGTTTTGGCTGGTCCTGAAAAAAGTAATCAAGCATTTGATTCTTCTTGTCATGGTGCAGGAAGAGCATTATCAAGAACCCAAGCTAGAAAGACAATTAATTCAAAAGAACTACTAGATGAATTAATCGAAAAAGGTATTCAAATCCATGCCAGAACTGAAAATGTACTTTCGGAAGAAGCACCTGACGCTTACAAAGATGTTGATGAAATTATAAAAATGACGAGCGGTGCTGGTTTAGCAAGACCAGTTGCTAGACTAAAACCTGTGATTGTGATTAAGGGTTAACGGAATAATAATCAAGGTCCGTAAATTGAATTAAAAATTAAAAAACATCCAAAATGTTCAAGAGCGTATTTTTTGAAACACCTCTAACTTGGTTAGTTCCAAGGTGGGATGCACATGAAAAACAATGATGATAAATCAAATATGAACCTGACAAAAGTCAAAGAACTTGAGGACGAATTAAAACAACTAAAAACACTAGTAAATACACTTTTAACTGTAATTACCGAAGAAGCTGATGGAGTACAAAATGGATCAGCTCCAACAATTCCAGGGCAAGCTAAACGCGGATTTAGTATGTGAAATCTATTATTCGTAGAATTCGTCCTTCATTTGTTGCACAGACCATCCGGCTTCTAAATATTGTAACAATACATCTTCACCCCAAGAAGGGAAAGCATTCATTGCCTCTGCAAGAGCAGGGTGCGCAGACGTATCTACAGGTTCGTCTGATTCCTGCCTTCCATGACTTGTAGGAACTTCAGGTGCTTCTTTTTGTATCATTTCTTCAGCATCATCAAGATAATCATCTTCATCTCTGCTCCTTAAAATTAGGAAAGCAATGGATCCAACGACTGCAAATAATATGAATCCACCTAGTCCAAACCAAATAATCATCGATCCACCCTCATCTCTTTCACCAGATTCAACATTAATTGCAGAACCACCGGCTCCAAGTACTGGGAATGCTTCACTTTCCATTCCATCAACAATTAGTCTTAATTCTAATGAGCCCGCACTACCAATTTCGTAACTGAAAGGATCTGGCTGGAATGATTGACCATCAGTTAATGAAACGGTATTTGATGAAATTGTTGTCCAATTTCCAAAGTCATTCTTGAACTGTAGAGATACATTTCCATCTCCTTCTTTATTACCTACGTTTTTAGCAAGATAACTGATTGTAATAGTTTCACCAACATAAGGATCTGATGGAAGAACATTAATTTCTGATATTTCAAGTCTAAATGATTGAACATCAACCTCTACAAATCGAGGTTGAGATTCTGTTCCAGCACCAATAGGCATATTCCCTGCTAAATCTTGAACTTCTACCCAAACTTTAAGTCCATCACCAATATTTAATCTAAAACAATCATTTGGAGTCATATCTATTGCTTCTTGATATGTCCAAGATGTTGAACCAGCAGACCCCCCAGAGGTTTGCTTAACTTCTGCGCTGTCTCTACTACATACTATTTCAGGTCCGCCAAAACCATCTGTAAAAGCCCAGTAAATATTTAATGGACCATCTGCGATTCCTCCATCATCATTTAGAATAATTGTAACTAAAACTGCAGAAAGCTCATCCGATTTCAAATCTTTAAATGTATTTGCACCAAATGAAACCGATGGTGCATCACTGTCTACAATAATCATTGAATTAATCTCGCTAACATCTGTACCTAATTCTGGAATTCCAGTAATACTCATTTGAATTGGTAATCTTGGATCACTTAGAGCTCTAGTAGGTAGTGTGACAATTATCTCAAAAGTTCCTTCTTCATCCGTTACTATTGAATCTCCATGAACCTCTTCCGTACCATAATTAAAGTCTAAATTTACTAATAGATCTGGTGGGATTGTCTTAATTGGTTCTCGAGCATTTGCAAATTTAACCATACCAGTAACTGATACTTCATCACCTTCCGCCACATAAAGTAATTCAGGAGATCCTGCGGTCATTGGTGGTGTTAAATCACTCATATTCACAATTTCAATCATTAATTCATTATCTAAACTCCACCTATTAGTCCCAATATTTGTTAGGACCAAATCATATGTACCAGGATTTGTAACTGGGTCTGTATCTTCCAGAACGATAGATGGTAAATTCCATCCACCTTTCGCAACTTCAGGGAAATCCCAGTCTAGTGAGAAGTAGAAATTTAGATTATACAATGAACCTTGGAAAGGAGTAACTTCCACATCATGAATTTTTAAGAAACTACCTTCGGGTGTTGAAAAATCATCCGTAACAGGATTATATGTCATTACACCCAAAGTTTCCTCTGTTTCCCCTAATAGGTATACTGTGATGTAATCAACTGTTCCAATTCCATTTGGCTCATCGATTCTCATTGATAATGTATGATTTTGTCCTACCATCAAATATTCACTCTCTGTATCTAGATAAATGAAATCTTGAAGAATTTGTGTGGGTTCGTTTATTGCAGTATATATTGTAGCATAATCGGTATCGAAACCAGGACTACCACCATTGCTTAATTGATTTCCAGCGAAATCAATTGCAGTAAAGTATACACTAACCCTATTATTTTCTTGATTTACTTCTAAATTAATTGGCAAGAAATTAACCGTTTCTTCTCCAGCAACACCAGAATTAAAAATCATCATAGTTGTTGATGCATATTCTTGTGGATCAGGAACACCATTCTTTCCATTTATTGAAGGATCATATAAATCATGCATATCTTCAATCCAGTAATGCATTGTAACTTCTGAACCTAATGACTGATTATCTGCTATCGTAAACAATAAAGAAATCTCTTTAGCGGGATCCCAAGTATATCCGTCAGCATCGATATATTGTCCTGATGTATAAATTTGTAAACGCTCACCTGTAGGTGCATCATCGTCAATTCTAAACTCAACAGTTGGTCGTTGTCTAGTTTCATCAAAACCTCCTTCAACTCCATCTCCAGGTCCAACTCTATTTATTTCAGCAGATAAAGGATAACGAATTATTACTCCTGCACCTTCATCTCCTCTTACAGGAGTTACTACAGTTCCAGACCATGTCCCTGATTCTTGTGAAGTCATATTAACTAATACACCACTTAAATTAGCAACTACATTAAAAGCGTCTATTTCTGGGAATCTATCTGTGGAATCTTCGAATGAAACATTTCCATACACTGTCAATGTACTATTGGCTGCCACCCACGAATCTTCAGAGACTAGTCTTCCGAATTGATCAAAAACCTCGAAATTAGTGACCATTAAATCATTTTCAACTGCATTATATCCAGCACCACCAGAATCCACAGAATATGGAGATATACCATATCCATCTGCATCCATAGCTAGTGAATTCCAAGTAATAATTGGCTCATCATCCCAATCCCATTGAACTTGGAAACCCCAATCAATAACCCACTGATCATCTACAAGGTTTACTGATGATTCTGCAGGTATTAATGAAAGGAATTGTGAACCGAGTACTTGTGTAAAAGTAGGTGTTCCATCTAAATCTTGAACATCTACTTCTATAAATGCACCACTAGATGCTGTCGCCCTCAATCTTACTTTTTCAATTAGATTATTATCTTCCAAATGATAGTGTGAAGTTGTTACAGTTTGAATAGTGCCGTCTGGATAAAATGTAGCAGGAGGTTCAAATGGAACATTTGTAATTAATAATTCGTGATAAATAGAACCATTCAGAGAAACTCCCCCCCTGTCTGCTAACAAAGATAAATTGTAACGTACATTATTTGCTGTACCGTTATCATTATTCGCTTGATGATAAGGTTCAAAGGTCGGCTCTAATCCTGTAATATTCTCTAAAATATCATAGCCTATAGCCATAGAACCAACACTTACAGAAGCTGTTGAATCCTCTCCCGAGAAATCCATACTCAAATCTATTTCTACATTCCAATATGTTCTTCCATTTTCTACTACAGTTTGTGAACCTGTCAGAGCGCCACTAATTGGTAACTCAATTAATGCTTGAGCGCCTACAGAATCATTTACCAGCATTACGGTATTTGTCTGACCTAAATATGACGCTGAGATATTTGCATCGTATAAGTCAGATGTCACCATTACAGGTAATATTGCAGACTCCACACTTGCGTTTTCAGGAATTAATGTATTGATAGAAATGATTTCATTTTCTGAAAATTCAAGTTCTAATCCTCTATCTTCTGAATTAGACATTGTAAAAGTACCATCTTCTGACACTCCATAAAATCTATTTTGCCATCCAAAATGGCCATAATAGGGATCCGCAGGGAACTCCCAATCTATATCTCCATCACGTAAAATATCAATTTGTGGATTAAATGCGGGATTTGTATAATATCCTACTAAATAAAACCAATTAAGATAACCTGAAGGGTCAAGTTGAATATCAACTTTAATACCTGGTTGAGGATTATCAAATACTATTAGTTGTCCGGGCATTAAACTACCAATTAGATTTCCAGAAATATCACTTAATAATAGCGTTACATCTGCAGAACCAGTCAATTCAAATGTTCTCATAGGTCTCGACGAATACATAAATTCACTCGAAATAATATGAGTTTGTCCATCTGTCACAGTCATATTTCCCAAATCTGTAATTGCAACACCTGATTCTGGTAGATTCCATCCATTATTATCAGCATACAATGTTTCATAAGATCTAATACCGCCGAAAAATAGTTCTGTCAAGGTGGGAGTGAAATGAGGATCGTCAGTACCAAAATTTAGTTGAAGTCGAATGTTTGGATATAAATCTAAATCTAAACCCGCTAATGAAAACGGTATTGTCAAATTATCAAAACCTGGAACAACCTGTCCTCCTGCATTTAATATTGATCCTGTAATCCAAGTTCCATTTGGAACTTCCATAATTGCATCAATAAACCCTGCACCTAATTCATCCATTGCAAGCAATTCACTTTGCCACTTTCCGTTTAATTGGAAATAATCTACCTCAATACCCAAATCATCTACATACCAACCGTCATAATTCCAATACCTATCTGCTGCAAATTCAAATCTAAATTGTACAGTTGAACCATTATAATCTTCTAAAGACCCTCGCATTTTTTCCCAGCCAGGATGGGTGGTACCAGTACCAGTACAAGTCCCACCACTTTGTGGTTGACCATACCCTTGACCAACAAAAGCATCATAACCTGCTAGAGGATTATTTGAAGTAAGGCCTCCAATCATTCCATCGTACCAAGAATTGTTATACCCTCCAAGAACTGTAGGCTGGAAATGAGTGAAATTACTACCATTTACAGATATAAATACAACACCACCATCATAATTTGGTTCAGCACAAATCCAATGGCTAAATGACAAATAACTGGTTGCATTATCTAAAAGTGTATATGTTGGAGTTGTCAAACGTGTGTGTAACTGCGGCGCTGCCCAATTATATTGTCCAGCAAAATCAACTCCAAACCCATGAGTACCCGTTGGAAACGCTAGAGGGCCAAAACCAGGATGTGGATTAGGGATTTCACCAAACTCCCATTCTGATGCTGCATAAAGGTTTTCAGCAATAAAACCATTAGCACCTATTGCAACAGGATTTTCAAAACTTTCAGAAAATGAATAGGCCCCTTGATTATTCACAACATATTTCCAATCATCAATTCCTGGATTACTCTGTGGATTAAATCCCCCATATGGAGCTGTTTCATGCCACCCATTAACATTTGTTTGGAAATCATCTGAAAAAAGAACAGATCCTGTGTTTGAATCTGTAATTTCTAAATTATCAAAGAACACACCACAATGCTGTGAATATTGTGGATATGCACATCCAAGTGAAGAATCTGTAGAAACTTTCACTCTGAACCAAGTAGTAGAATCACCTACATAACCAGCAGGATAAGTATATTCTAGAGATTCAAAACCTTGTGTATCGCCTGTAACTCCACTGGAAGAGGAACCTGGTATTGGATTTGAGGGAGATGAACCCACAGGGATTAGATCTTCCCAAGTTGTATTGTCTTTACTAACCTCAAAATACATATTATCGCCATAAGGTGCATTTCCTCCTTCTAAAGCCCAATGTGCATCAAAATTAATTGTAGGATCGACAGTTGCAGAACTTAAATCAATAGGGAAAACAAGAGAACCTCCACCTTGATTAGCATAATTTCCATTTGCATTGGTACAACCATCTGCTGGTGAGCATCCAAATAACCAAGCATCATATGCTAATTCTCCAGGGTTATCTAACTGAATATTGTCAATATACCATCCAGGTCTTTCTTCAGAATCTACTGATGAACGATAATTCCATCTGAATTGAATAGAATTAGAACCTGGAATATCAGGAACATTTGATAAATTAAAAACTGATGTTATCCAACCAGAGGCTTCTGTACTCGCCCATACAGGGAATCCATGTACACCTCCTGAAGGTGCACCTGCAGGAATAATACTTACTTTTATTCCAGAGTTATTTATGGCACTTGTATTGAATGGTGTTTCATTACCTTGATCTATATTGTTAAATTTAGACCCCACATAACCAGTGTAATTAGCCATTGAACCATCTTCTGTAATTATAGTACCTGAATATGGAAGGTTTGTAGGCAGGCTTTCATAGACATTAAGCGTACTATTTTCACCATCATAATCTCCGTCCAAAGTGTAATTTAATGATGTTAAATTTGTATCTATTGTATTTGGATATCCACCTTCAGGGGCTAGATGAGTCCAATCTCCTACATTAACTCTGTATTCTAACCAAACTCCGTCACCATCCCCTGTAGTATTTGATGATGTATCAATATGGTACCAATGATCAAAACTTAGAATCAAATCATTTGTAGGATTAGGAGTTAGAATAGTTGGTAATTCTAAAGATTGAAATATATCACCTGTTACAGAAGAAGTAGGATTGGTACCCAACAGATAATTTCCATTAGTAGGAGATGCGGGTATATCCCCATATGGCATATTGTAAACACCAGCATTAGGAACTGCACCTAAGATTGCCATATCTGATATAGACCATAAATCGTATTGAGAACCATATTGTTGAATTGTATTTGGGAAATCATATTCTAAACCTGATTCAAAATCAGTTTTTTGATTAACAAAAGGATCAGGAGCTAAAGAAAGTATATCTCCGTAGTGATCTAAAGTAGTTCCTTCAAGTGAACCGTTTGAAAAATCCGTTCCGAATGAGTTGTAATATAAACCGTAACCATCATCCACCATCCCATCAACACCCACGTTAACCCAACCATCAAGAATAGTAGCATTTCCAGGAACTACAAAACCATTAGTTGTAGTTTCACTCCCTGAAGAAGTTATATACGAAGGTCCAGACCATTCTGTAAATGCAGCATTCGCTGTTGGAAGACACATAATTAATGCTAAAAATACACATAGAGTTTTCTTATTTGAAAGTTCATTTTTTCTAAAATCAGACGTCATTGGTTCACCCTGCACCCCGTAGGGGTGCGTACTAGGCATTTGAAACACACGCTCAAGAGTTTGTAAAAATTATTGAATTCTTAATTTTCATTTACAAAAATATTTGAATATTGAAAACGCGATGGGAGAGATTTGAACTCCCGAGTCCAAGGGACACGTGATTTCCAGTCACGCGCAATACCAGGCTATGCGACCACCGCTTCAACACATCGTATCAGCATTAGTTGAAAAAATGTAAGTATAGTATTTTGGCAGGAGCGATTAAAAAAACTTAACGATACGCATAGTTATTTGCCACTGTGGCTCAGGGGTAGAGCGACGCCTTGGTAAGGCGTAGGTCGCGAGTTCAATTCTCGCCAGTGGCTCTTTTTCATTTGAGGTGAGATAACGAGTCTTACAACAAAACAATTTGTATCCTTAAAGAGAAAGTTATCTTATGTTAATGATGCGGGACAGGAAATATGGCGGCTACCCTTGGAGCGGAAAAATCGACTCCGGGAGACGCCATTACTAATGCTGATGATGCTAGTGAATTTGAAGACTTAATTAATATAAAATTAAATAAAAATTTAAGTGAATTACACCCGATTTTTAATACAATTGATGAATTAAGAAAACAGATATTATTTATGAGTTTAAAGTTACGAAAATCGTGGTCACAAGCCGAATTTTTAACTGTGGGCATAGGTACTTTAGCCATCATCATTGGCGCAATTACTTTTGATGGAGAATTGCAAAATGGTGGAGATTTCCTCAAAGTAGGTATTGGGCCTCTTGGGAATGGAGGCTTGAGTGCTGTTTCTGCAGCTAGTTTTTTCCAATTAATTCTTAGTATTGGGTGTTGGATATTCTTCCTATATCGTATTTGGAACCATTATCCACTCATGAGAGGTCAATCCGTCAGCCTGATAATTATGTGGTTTAGTATCACAATAATGGCTATAGCGGCTCATAACGGCGCTCCAAAATTTCCATTCGAATTTAGTTCTGATAGTTTTACGACGCTATTGGGGGCTTTTGTTGTTACAATATTTTTAGGCATTGTTTTTTCTAGGGCAGTACTAGAAACTAGAGATCTGCATGTTGAAGAAAAATTTCAAAATAAAGACCCACGAATTATGGCAGAGTCTCTGTATAACCATAGTTTATTTGGATGGGTTGCTACTCTTATAATTTGGTCGTTCATTGCATTCATTAGTTCTTGGGCTGGTGCTCATTACGTGGCTGTTAGACCCCACGGTAGTTGGATTTGGCAACTAACTTATGTAATATTTGGAAGTTTTTCGACATTTGGAATTTGCATACTATTATGGTATCCACAACTAATGCTTGGTGCTGGTGAAAGAGTAATTATGTCAAAAAGAGCCAGAGAAGTAGACGATATGCTATTGGGTGAGGAGATTTGGAAAGAGGAAGTTGGCAAATGTCCCGATTGCGATGCTCCATCACCCGTAACTAGAGGCCGAGATGGTTTGCCAAATCTTAACTGTTCAGTAGAAAATTGTGAGGGAAGAGGGCCGATAAATTCTAAATGTACTCTTTGTGATGAAAATATACCATCTAGAATTAAATGTGAAAAATGTGGAATTAGTGCGCCAGCAGTAAAACATCTTAGTGACCAAGAAGCATGGTGATTCGTTGATTGAAGAAAAATCAAATAAACAGGAAGATAAAGAAAAAATTCTTCAAGAAGATAAAACAATTCTTGACGTTGAACATGATAAATGGGACGAATTTGATGATTTATCCATTAGATCGGTAATTGCAATTTGTACAGTCATTTTATTGATTTTAGGCTCAGGAATAGTATATGTTGCATGGAATAATTGGTGGAATGATGATTTGATTGGGCCAGGTACATTTCTTACAAGCAGACAGCAGAGTTATGAAAATTTAGTTGGTTTCTCTAATTTGGAAATTAATGGACAAGGCATCATGGTGTGTATTGTAGATTCTGGTATTGACTTAACGCATCCTGACTTGAGGCATTTAGAATTAAATGGATGGAAAGATTTTGTAAATTCAAAAGAAACGGTTTATGATGACCACGGACATGGCACCATGATGGCTGGAATCATGTCTGCAAAAGGTGGTTTAACCGGAGTAGCCAATGGTGTAAGTCTTCTAGTCGCCAAAGCCCTTTCTGAAGAAGGCACTGGTTCTGACGAAATTGTGTCTGAAGCAATTAATTGGTGTCGAAATAATCAAGCAGACATAATTTCTTTATCATTAGGAGGCGCTCCAGGAATAATTCCATCTCTCATCAGTGGTGATTTAGTCGAAGAATCAGTTAATGACGCTTTAGATGAAGGAATTTACGTCATTGCAGCCGCAGGAAATGATGGTGAAGAAGAAACAGATGAAGATGTAGATAGTCCTTGTAATGTTGAAAATGTAATCTGTGTTGGAGGTGTTGGCATCGAGGGCACTATTTGGAGCGGTAGTAGCAAAGGCTCGAACGATTTCCAAATATTCCCTCCAAAATTAGCAAGACAAGATCCTGATAAAAAACCCGAATTAGTAGCCCCTGCAGAAAGTATTCCTGTTCTGGTTTCAACAAATAAGGGTGAAAATGAACCTACAGAATCAACTTATGGAACTGCTAGTGGAACATCTGCTGCAACTGTATATGTTTCCTCAGCCATAGCATTGTTACTCCAATCTAATCCAAGCTTATCTCGAAATGGTTCAAATGGTGGAGATATTGAAGTAATTGAACAAGTAAAGCAATGGATTAAAGAAACCTGTTTACAAAGAACAAATTCAAATGAACATGATGATTACTATGGATATGGATTATTACAAGTTGATATTCTAATCGAGAGGGCTACTTAGACATAATAGCGACCAGTGTTGTTTTTTTGAGTGGTACAAATCCAATTCTGTATGTTTCCTGAATTTCGCGGATTAAATCCATCCATAACTGAAAGCGGTTTGATTCTTCTTCAGATGCGCCTTCAAATGGCACATTAGGTTCAACTGTTAAAATCAAACCATTTTTTGATAATAATGGTAATGATTCTTGAATACATTCAACTTGTTCCAATTCACCAACGTCAATAATGATTAAATCAGCAGGTAAAGATGCTGGCGCACCTGTAGCCTCCATGGAATTGCTATTCAATAATGCTTGATTAGACAATAACCAAGCCTTAGATTCACCAGCTAATTCTTGAAACCTCATTCCAGAAACACGAACCCAATCACTTGCATTAAATCTCTGTGTTAATCTTAGAAGAATTGCAGCAAATTTATTACCACCCTCAACTATTGTATATTCTGGTTTATCAACTTTTGAAGAAAAAGCATCTAGTAACCATGCAGTCAAATGACCAATTCCACCACCAACTTCGATAATCTTTTTTGGATCATGTCTTATTGCCACATCCCTTATTCTTCTTAATGTGAATTCATCGTATGAAGTTAACTCCATATGAGCTAATTGTTCACTTATTGCTGCAGCAATTTTAGGTTCTTCCTCACCCAATTCAATGTTTTCACTCAGGAGCCAAGCAAAAGCATCCCGTTCAGATGGAACTTCGTCCATAATAACTGCTGGGCATCCATATTTTCAACATTCCGCATCACAAGTTTTGAAATACACGTTGCTAACAGGTTAACTTTAATGGATAGTTCAGAAACAAGTTGTTTTGCAATTTGCCCTACATGCGAATCTGAGAAGGAACATGAAATTGTTCGAAAGAGAGAAGTAGGCTCTGGATTAGATGTTAAGATTAGATGTTATGATTGTTCCATCGTTCATAAAATTCATATTCGACCGAATAAAGGCATTAAATTAGCATTTTTATTAAGTGATGGACCAACAAGCTCTAATGCTAAAATTGAAGTTGACGATGATGAAATGTTCAGAGTAGACGATATTTTTGAACACGATGATAAATTATGGAGAATTAACACAATTGAATCTACTCATAAAAAATTCATGAGAAAATCATTACCTGAAAGAATTGGAAGAATTACCGCAATAAGATTTGATGAAGTAAGAGTTAAAGTTACTATGACCGAGGGTGATGTTTCTAGTTCTGGATTAATTATTTGTGAGCCGGACAGAGTATTTACTGCAGGTTCAATAATTGAATATGAAGGAGAAAAATGGAGAATTAGATCAATAAATACCTCTAGAGGATCTACTCTTCGGGGTAAATTTGATGCATACAAAATAAAAAGATTATATTTACAGCCACCACCACCTCCAAGAAAAGCTCCAAAAACATCTAGGGAACGAAGGCAAGCCTGGAAAGAAGGTAAATTAGGGTATAACCCTAATCCAGAAAAGAAGTAAATTATCTTCTATTACTCCAAGGAAAAATCATTGCCTTAAATACATGCCAAGCAATATCTGGATTCTCTCTTAATCGCCTCATAGAATATTCGTACCATTGGCTTCCATAGGGAATATAAACTCTAGTCAAATGACCCTCAGATGCTAAATTCCTCCTTACATTACCCCTTACACCCAAAAGAAATTGGAATTCATAACCATTTCCTTTACCAACTCTATTCTTAGAGGAATGTTCCCTTAAGTCTTCTTGATTAGGACCTAAATTTCTTTTCTTTAATGCTTCTTTAGAATAATTTAGTATTTTCATATCATGGCTTGCGATTCCAACATACGCATCTAAATCAAGAGCTAAATCAATATCTGTGCAAAAAGAATCCACAATAGATTGATAATTTGTATGAGATATTTCCTTAGGTTCTAAATAAATCCCCTTACATAATCTAAAATCAGCATGACCTTTCAAACTTTCACATAAATTTTTAATATCTTTTTTGGTTCTAAATAATCTAGACTGTAAAACACACCCCACGTTTGTTAAATTACGTGAATGCATTTCAATAACAACATCAATAGTGTCTTGAGTAACCCTATGATCTTCCATATCTAACCTAACAAATATGTCAGTTTTAGCAGCCAATTCACATATTTTACTAATATTTTCTAGTCCTTTTTCCCGATCTAAAAGTAATCCAAATGCTGTAGGTTTAATTGAAATATTAGCATTTAAATTTTCTTTGTTTATAGCAAAAATTGCTCTCCTATACTCTTCAACAAAAAAATCTGCTTCTTCTAAAGTACTAATCTCTTCTCCAAGAACATCTAAGGTAGTGCATGCAGATTCTAATTCTAACTTTTTCATCACTTTTACAGCAGATTCTAGATCTTTTCCAGCAACATATCTTCTTGCTACCCATCCAATAACAAATTTGGGCATAATTGGTAGCATCGATACTACCACACGTCCAAAAATACCACCGGCCATATCACGGCGAATAGAATTAGAAATTTGATAATTATGATTCTATGTTAAAAAATCTTCAGTTCTACCGAGAGGAATATTCTCCTCATCTAAAAAATTCTTAATTGCCTTTCTTTGCCAACCTTTGAATGACTTTCTATCTAAATATGCCCATACCTCAGAATCTGGGTTCGCTTTTTTTGTTGATAAATATGCGGATAAAATCGCTTGTTTCCATGTGCCTTTTACGTTACTTTCATCATCCGTCTCAGAATCACTTTTATCCATAATTAGAGCATAACTTGCTAACATGTGACCTAACACTACTCCTTTATCAGAAAGCCTCATTGGTTGGGGAGCATAATGCCCACCTCCCAAACAAAATACTACTTTCTCAGCCGTAATTTTTGGAACAGTATCTTGATTGTTTAGATTTAATCCATTAATGATCACATCAGCTAATGCTGAAGCTGCTTTCTCATTACCCCATTTTTCTTCATTAGAACCGATTTCAATGAATAATGAGGGTACAGAAATCCAAGGTCCATGGTGTGTAGTTTCAAAGCTAATTGAAAATTCTTCAGATAATTCATGAGATTCTGCTTGTTTTTTTAATTCCTGCATCCATGAACTCATTCTAGGAGACGGTGGAGGTGCATCTGCTGATTTACCCCCGAACGGTGGTTTTTCACCTAAATCATATTGTGGTGTTCCAATTGGATGAATAGTCAAACAAGGAAACCCTGATGCGGCAACATGACGACTTGGGAAAATAACTTCAGATACCTTTTCTCCTGTTTCACTTTCCCAACGTAAATCTAAATTATCTTCGAATAAAACTCCACCATCTCTCCACCATATTCTAACAGTATGGCAATTCCAAGTGTTAAAACCCTCAACTAAATTACCTTCGACCCATTCACATTTTTCTAATAGTGACTTAGCTTGATTTGTAGAAGCTATATCGCCACCGCTAATAATAATCAAAATTACCGGTTCGACCATGTTACTCGGAGAATCTTTAGTATGATAGCATATCGTCTTTAGTGATTATCTATGAGATAATGTAGGGAGGTACGTGTACAGCAAGCTTTTATTTCCTCCTCAAAAATTATTTCAGTTAGAAGACAATAGAATTCTAGTAATTGGAATGAATGGGGAAATACAAATACTTGATGAAAATTTAACTGCTGAATTTGAACATAAAAAACCATTCCCAACATCAATTTCAATAAGTTCTGTTTCAAAAAATACACTTTTTGCTTGTTGGATTGATTTAGAATTAATGATTGCAAGAATGGCATCCATTAATCTTGATTCTAAAATTGATAACGGGATCACTCGTGCAGAATTAAGAAGAAAATTAGAATCAAAATCACAACCTCAAGTTGAAAGTTCAAAGTGGTCACACATATTGGACTCTGAACCATTAGCACTAATTTCAAATGAACAATTTATTGTATTTAACTCGTGGAAAAGAGGACTTTACTGTGTAGATCATGAATCTAATGAGTTATGGAGAATTCCTGAAATAAAATGGAAAAATAAAATTAAAAATGCCAATATTATCATTTCAATAGAAATTACGGACAAGGGACTTCTTGTTTGGTCGAAAGCCGCAGAATGGTTTTTGATTAACAAAGACAATGGTGAAATTCTTGAAAATGGTCAAGTTGAGTTCGAGAATATTCTTGAAAAAGTATTCGTTTATGAAAATAAAAGATTACTTTGTAGTCCTAATGGGTTTGTACTATGGATTGAGGAGTTAGATTCGAAGAATCCATTAAAAATGAAACAAAAAGGTCCCGTACATGATGCAAAATGGGATTTGGAAAAAAATTGCTGGAGAATATGTCAATGGAGAGAAGACATTCTATGGTCGAAGTCTGAAATTCAGAAATCAAATAGAAAAGAAATCGGAAAATCGGTGTTTAAGCATAAGGAAAAATGGATAGTACTAGAAAACTCAGGAAGTTTCTCTGAGCATTACTCTTAATTATTCTTCTTCACTAGAATTCTCTTCAGCCTGATTATATCCACACTTTCCACAAGTTATCCTATCTTTATGACGTGCTAAAAAAATACCAGGCCCACACTCTGGTTTAGGACAAAAGTCGTTCTTCCTAACTAGTTTATCGCCCTCTATTGAATATTTTTCCCATTTTTTTGAAACGTTTTTTCCTTCAGCCATTATTCTTCACCTCCGGATTCATCTCCTTCGGGGGGCATCTCTTCTTCACCTGATGAATGTCGATTGATCATGTATTCCATTTCTGTATTTTTTAATGAGTCAACATCTGAATAAATATGCGCAAAACCAGTTGTTAAAGCCTGACCAAATCTAGTATTAACCCTCTTTAAAATTACTAATTGAGATTTTGAACCTGGTTCCGCTTTGACAACTAAATCAATCATTTCCTTACGACTAGGTGTTGGTTTTTGTGAATGATTTATTTCAAATTCTATTTCAACTCTATTTAGTAAATTATTTTCTTTTCTATTTTTTACTTCCATAATATCACCTAATTGAAACCTTTAATGCGTATTCTCCGCTTCTTTCGATATTAAGTCGTTGAGCTACTTCTGAACGATCGGAATCCATAATCAAAACATATCCACTCCAATCTAAAGTTACAGGAGAACTTGGACAATGGACACACTGGTCTACTGATTCTGTTAATATCATATGACATTCACCGCATGCAAATCTTTTATTCTGAGCCATTTTCATCACCTATCTATCCTCACTTAACCATTCTAAGCCACCTAGGCCTGGCTGCTTACAAGTTAATCCAATTTTCGAATTCTTTGGGTCTGCTGGATTGAATGATAATGATACGATTCTGCTCCTCACGGGATCACCAACTCCCAATTCTTTACCACTTTGACGTCCTTCAATTCTTCTCATCGCCTGATTGACATCAACGTGGTCATCCATAATTTGTGATTTGTGTAGTAGTGCTTCAACGGGCCCAATTCTAATGAAGCAACCGAAATCGTGTACTTCTGAAATTGCTCCTTCTATAACTTCATTTTCTTGCATAACAAAAAGTATTGCTTTGAATCTGACTTTTTGATAAATTGCACCATCTCCATGAATTATTCTTCCTCTACCAAGAGGTTCATGATCATAAGTTACCAATACAAATCTGTTTTCAGAATCATATTTTCCTTCAAAAGCTTCTGTTGCTAACTCATCTATTCTTTGATTCAATGATTGTCCCTTACGGATAAACTCCGCTGGAATACGGAGCGTGTCTTCCATTGTTGCTTGCATATACATGGTATCTCACCTACTTCCCGCTCTCAATTCCAGTCGACAAAGCGGGATAATCCCACTCTGTCCGTCACTGGTGGTCCTCAAGAGAGAGAGGTCGAAGTAATCTTCCGACCTAAGACCCCCATATAAGTATTTCAAAACCATTCGGACACCCAATCAATACCTCTATTCCTATAGATTAATGAAATTAAAACCTTAATGTTTTAGTAATTCAACAATGGCTCCATAGTGAGGGTAATGAAAAGAGGCCGCGTAAATTTCGTGTTTGTCGTAAGCACGATAGTTTTTATTTTGCTGCAATCGTGGATTCCTTTCGTTATAGAACTAGATTCAAAAATAGATAGTTCGAATAGTAATATGAATTCAGAAGTTTGGACTGGAGATGATCAGCCTTGGTCACAATTCGGGCATAACCCAACTAGAAATTCTACATCTCCACCACATTCAATTAATGGTGGTTTTGGATTGAATAGTCTTGGAATTATTACTGAACCTTCTATTAATTGGAAATCTTCGGCTGATGATGAATATGGAGTACAAAGTTATGGGAGCGCCATTGCCAATTTTTCTGGACAAATATCCTCTACAGAATTCACTAATGAAAGATGTGGAGAGGGGAATTTATTTGCCGTCTTTACAATTGAGAGGAATTCTGGTTCTGAAAATGATTGGTTAGTAATTGTTGAAGGTGGATTAAATAGAGAAGCCTGGAGAGTTGATTTAGGAGAGACTTCAAATGTGAAATCAACACCTGGAATAGTAGATATTAATGGTGACGGAATTTTTGAAATTATTATTGCATATGATACGCCCTCTGGCCTTAAAGTTGATGCTTGGTCACCTCAACTATCATGTTCGGAAGCAGGAAATTGGAATGCTGACCAGCATTCAAGTGATCTATTATGGACATACAGCGAACCTGATTTAAAGCTTGGAATTTCTGCAGATTCATTTAACGCTGGTCATCTTGCTTCAACACAAGCACTAATTGCAGATTTACAACTAGATGGTGATCCAGAACTTGTTTTATCCACAGTAGATGATACCACGGACAGACCCACGATTATTTCAATTCCATTAACTAATTCTGCCCCAAATAACCCACTTTGGGAAATTCAATTAGACTATGGAACTCATCCATCTGACCCTACATGGGCTCAAATTGACGAAGAGAATGCGGCAATATTAGTTACCACAATAGATAGTGATGATGGAAATATGTGGGCTTGGAGAATAAATTCAGAAACGGGTTCTTTAGATTGGAATGCCAGATCTTTAATTTCAGAAGGAGATAGTGGAGTTCCACACATTAGATTACCAGGTCCCGTAATTGCACAATTGGATGATGATGATATCCCTGAAGTGATATTTACTGCACCCGGAGATTGGGACGAAAATTCACCAGTTGATGCCGCAAGTTATCATGCATGGGAATTAACTGATGGAAGTGAAATATTATCATTTACAGCTTCAAATGGATATGCTGAAACTCCACCCCTTCCTGTAGACATAGACAACGATGGGATTCATGAACATATTTGTTGGGTCACTTGGTTTGAAGACGGTGTTTTAAACTCAGATAGACATGGGAGGGTTGGTTGTGAAGATATTACTGGAGACACATCTGGGTGGTGGGAAGACATGGAGCCATTTGATGGAAATTCAAATGATGGGATTGCCATGAGTCAACCGATATCATTAGACTTAAACGGAATTGGTGCACCCGAGATTATCGTTGCTTACGGACAATCCTTAAGGGCGTATGATGGAGATGATGGAAATTCAGACGTGTGGGATGAAAATATTGATCTAGGGAAAAGAAGTTGGGCATCCCCTTCAATAGCAGACTTGGATGGAGATGGTTTACTTGACATCCTAGTTGGTGATGTACTAGTTTCTCAAGCCAATATTGATATTGCACCAATATTAGATGGCAGAGGTATTTCGTTTTCCCCTTCTGCTGCGGATCCAGGAGATATTGTAGAAATAACCGCCCAATATGCGAATCATGGCACAATAGCTAGTGATGAACCTGTAGATGCGAGAATTTATGTAAATAATAACTTAATTTCAACAAATAGAATTTTTGATATGGAACCAAGCTCACCTAGTGGAAATGCCATAGATTCATCATTTACTGTAGAATGGACTGCAGAATTAGGAACTCATGAAATCAGATTAGAATTAGATCCATACAACAATCTAACTCAATCCAGAACAGATAACGATAACTATTCCATTCAATTTACAGTATTAGAACCCTATGATTTAGCAATTTCTCTACCATCCGAACCTACAAGAATAAATCCTGGTGAATCTGAAATATTAGATCTAAGTATCTCAGCTGTTGGAAGGCGCGCTGCAGAATGGAGTATGACAATAAATAATTCGAATATGCCAGATAATTGGACTGTAGTTGATCAAAATCCTGAACTAAGCCAATCAGTCAATATAGACCCTGAAGGAAATGAATGGATTCCGAATCTCTTAGTTACCATCCCATCCGATGCTGAAGGCTCTGAAACAGGATCATTTCTAGTTACAATGACTTTAGATTCAAACCCATCAATCAGTAAAAGCTTTCTTATTCCAATTGAAGTGAACTTGACAAGAGGATTATCCATCACAGGCCCTGATGGTAATTCTATTTCTACTGGTCACGGATTAAGGGGAGAAAATGCATCTGCATGGTTTCAAATAGAGAATCTAGGTAATGCTGAAGAAAGACTAACTAGTCAAACATGGAGTTCAAATAATTGGCAAACAACACCCTCTATTTTCGATCAAAATGGTGGCCCATATTATTCCATAACATTATCTCCTGGCGAAGTAAGAGAATTTACTGCAGTGGTATCCGTTCCTAAATCTGTAGAATTAGGTTCAATCGTAAAAAATATATTTACTGGATGTATTGGAACAGAAGATGATAGTTTATGTAAATCAATAGAATTTACATTCATAGCAAATTCAATTGCCATGGAGCCACCTCATGTAAAAAGTATACCTGGTGTGGAATTATCTTGGCAATTAAATTCGAATTCAAGTGAAGGAGATCTGGTAATCGATCTTGCCACCTCGGGAATGACATTACCAGGATGGATTTGGTCAGTTGAAGGTCATGGAACTTTAAACGGAAATATACTAAATATCACTCAATCTGAAGAAATTAAACTTACTTGGATTAATGCATCAATACCGAGTCAATCACCACCATTACTCCATACAATTAATTCGGAAATTGAATCTGGAATTAGTTTGAATTTCAGCATCAATATTTTACAAGTTAATCGTGCAGAAGTAGAAATTGTAGAACCATTTAATGAGCCTATAATTGTGGATGTAGATGTACCAAATACATTAATTGTCAAATTAAAAAATAAAGGGAATGGAGAAGACTCATTCAAACTAAATGCAGAATTCATTAATTCAGGCGATATTAAAGAAGACCCGGGGATAGAATTTTTCATCCCAGTTTCCACATTCACTCTCGATGTTGACACTAGTGTATTCCCTACAATTGATTATACAATCCCCAATAATTCTCCCGCAGGTGAAATAATAATTGTAAGGATCTCAATCACATCACTCGTAGACTCAAGTCTTTATGAATTTGAAGACATTGCAATAAGCGCTAAACAACACCACAATTGGTCCGTATCGAATATTAGTGGATTTGAATTTAATGCCAATCAAAATGAAAATGTATTTATTTCCTTTAATGTAACAAATACTGGCAATCTATTAGACATTATGGAATGGAGTTCAACTATAGAAACAATTCAAAATATTAATGATTCATCTGTCTGGGAAGTTAATGTTGATCAAGAAAGGAATATTGAAGTAAATCAAACAAGCATGTTTGGAATTAATCTAACAATCCCTAGTACTGCCTGGAAAGATAGTGTGCTTTTTTATAATTTAAGTTTAATATCAGATTCAAAGAGTTTTGCTGATTTAAATTTTAAGATAACTGTTCTAAGAAATAGTGGGTGGTCATTGAAATTAATTAATTCAAACCTCGATGTTGAAAATTCAGGTTCAAATATCACTTTTGAAATTGAAAATAAAGGAAATTCAATAGTTGAACCCATACTAATTCCTGTGTTACCAACGGGTTGGAATATCACAAATATATCTGAAACCATACAAGTAGAACCTGGAAAATCAATTTCTGTGGAATTATACATAATACCACCATCTAATTCCATGGCAGGAGAAATTGGCATCATGACATTAATCGTCAAAGATGGTGATTCATTAGATGGAAGAAGTGAAATCTCAGTACCACTAAGAGTAGCAAATAAATATTCAATAGAAGTAGGATTTGAAGAAAATTGGTTTGTTAATGAAAATGGAGGATATCCGCTTTTTTGGATAAAAAACACAGGTAATGGATTAAGTAAAATAACAATTGATTTGGATATTCCAGAAGGTTGGCAAATTTCATCACCAGGCGAATTTTATATTGCCTCTGGCGCAACTAAGGGAGTTCCGATTTCATTAATTCCTCCAGAAAACTGGGATAAAAATAATCACTCTCAAACAATTAAAATTTCAGATCCGTCTGGTTTCGAACAAAATATTACTTTGAACGTTAAAGCACATTGTTGTGATTTAGAAATTTCTTGGGGATCTAGCCCTGTTTTTGTGGGCTATGCTAATGATGCTATTGAAATCGATATAAATGGAGACATGAATGAAGGCCAATCACTTATTGAGATAAATAGTCCAGGCATATTTGAATATGATATTTGCGAGATTCTAAATTTAAACGATTGTACAAATGAATTACAATATAAAGTCATTGTACTTGAAAAACCAGATTTAAATGCTAACTGTGAATTAAAAAATTCTATGATTTCTGATTTAGAAACGGGAACTAGCATTAACTCTAATATAATTGCAAATTGTCAATTTTACGAAACTATTAGCGAGGTTCGTTGGAACATAATCCTCAGGATTAATGGGGAATTAATCGAAAGTATTTCGGGTGTACAAATTGGAAATTCAACAACCCAAAACCTCACACTAGAAAGCTGGACAATTGTTGGAGGAACACACTTAATTAACATTGAAATTTATGATGGTTTTGGGAATTTATTAGATAGTGAAACAAAAATAGTAACTATTCCCCATTCTAATTGGAATATTGGAATTTCATCAGTAGATATTTCTTCAGATAATGAAGACCTAACAATTAACATGCGAAGAGAAAATTATGAACAACTAGTAGATGTACATTGTACATTAACAGGATCAAGTACATCTGAATGGTATTCTGAATGGAAAATAGACATGACAAAAGGTCAAGTTGCACCAACAATTAAAATTTCTAGGCCAAACATCACCTCTAATGAAATTTTATTCACTTTAAACTGTGAAAAACCATGGCATTTGGATGATAATCAAGAAGATAATACTTTCACATATTTGGTCCCAAGTATTACTACACCAATTATTGAAAGTAATGATTGGGCTTGGACAGTTATTTCCGCAATAGTATTGTTGGCTTTTGCTAAAATATTTGGTTTTCTTGAAATTAAAACTAAAAAACAAGAACAAAACAATACAAGAAGAGTTGAGAGAACTGAAAAGATACCAGAAGTAAAATTCATTCAAAATGATAAAAATGAAGAAGCAAGTATGCATCTTGAAGATGAAAAAGACAACATGTTAGAAGAAGTAGTTACTGAAGAATTAATTAGCGAGGAAGTAGCTAGCGAGGAAGTAGTTACCGAAGAAGCAGTTAGAGAAGAAGAAATTATTGAAATAACTGAGATTGATGAAACTGATTCTGGAGTTGAAGATGACATTGATGCAAAGATAAATAAAATGATGTCTAGGAAACGCTACTACGACTAGGCGATAATATGTCAGAATTCAACGATATTTCAGGAATTAATCCATTTTATACATTTGATCCATTTGATTGTGAGGGGATTATTGAATTATTAACAGTTTTAGACTCGACTGATGAAGATTTTCTACAATTTTTAAAAGATAACCCCGTGATACTAGAAAGAATACAAAACCAAGGTATAGAAAATCCACAATCTAGAGAAGATATTCCATGGGATGATGCTAATTTGATTTTCATTGCATCAAAATCAGATGAAAGTAAAAGACATCCGCCTTTAGGAAAAGGAAAGGCAAAAGAGCGTTTAGGTAGGATTCCACTAGGTGAGGGAAACCCACTAAGTTATTTGTTAATGTATCTTAAACCACCAAATTCTGAAGAGGGTAAAAATATGTTTGATTTACTTTCAAAATTACATTCAGGTTTTTCAAAATCAGTACATAATCATGAGAGATTTTCAATTGGTAAATGGGGCATGAATCTTCAAGGATACCTTACTTATGATGAAATTGTCATACTAGATAAATTTCTTAAAACACTAAAATGGAGTGTTGCTGCTGATGAACCACTTGATGGAGGAGTTCGAACATTTGCAAGAGACTTAAGTATGATTTTGAGAGATGCTGAAAAACAAAAAACAGGTGTGTTAATGCGCTCGCACCAATAATTAAAAATCTTGACCTGTTAATCTTTCATACATATCAGCATACAATTCAGATGTTCTATTAATTACTTCATCCGGTAAAGCGGGGATTGGAGGATCTTCTAGACCTGAATTCCTAGCTTCGTAAAGTTTTGGCTGGTGACCTGTTTCAATGTAGTGTTGTCTTACAAACTCTTTAGATAATTGAACAATTTTTCCATTCTCATAAGCTTCTGCATCCCACCAACGATCTTCATCTAGTGTACCAAAAGAATCAACTAGTACTGGTTCTCTATTTGGACCCAAAGCAAACTCTTTCTTACCGTCAACATGTATTAAACCTCGAAGTCTAGCTTCTCTATCAATTATCTCATCTACTTTCAAAACAATATCGAGTATACGGTCTAATTCATGACCTTCTAAATTAGATATTTCTAAAGCCTCTTTACGATCCAATAATCTATCAAATGCTTCGAATTTTGTTGAAACTTCCAAATAGGGTTTTGGCAATTTTGCTCCTTCTTCCAAAGTAATTCCTGGTTCAAAACCTAACTCTTCAGAGGTTAATTCTCCTCTTTTATGCCTTCTCCAACCAGAACCTGAAAGATAATGCCTACAAATTACTTCTAAGGGAACAAATACATTTTCCATATCTTTAGGGATTTCACCAGGCTCCCTAATTACTTTGAACTTTCTTGCTAAACACCTATCAGGTCCATTCATTTCAATTAGATGTGTTTTACAAATCCCTTCTTTTTCAACTAAATTAAACCAATGACAACTAGTTCTGTTAAGGCTTTCTCCTTTACGGGGAATTAAACTAGGAATTATTTGATCATAAACAGAAATCTGATCTGTATATCTAAATTCGATTATTTCTGGATCTTCTGTACTCCAGACTTGTTTGACTTTTCCATGATATATCATCTCGCCCATAATGACCTCTGCAACAGTACGATGTAATATTGTTACGTATGGAAAAATTAAATGAATCCAAGAGCATCTTCAATCCTGTTTAATTCTGGACCTGTTGTTTCAGGACTTACAATAGCGCCTACGTCCGTTGAAACCATTCCTGCACCAACAAAAGGAGAACCATAACCAACGGTACCGACCATCACGTCAACACCCAACACATCCTTGATTTTTTCAACTTCTGAAACTGTGACGTCAGGATGTAAAATTGCACCTTTATTATTTGCTACTGCTAAACTCCCCAATATTTCTTGGCCTGCAATTGTAGTTGAGATTCCTGGCACTTTGAAAACTTCAGAAAGTAATTCAACACCTTCATCGGGCAATAAAGGGCTCATTAAAGCCCCCTTTGATGTACAAATCAGTAAATTACCCGCAGCATTAACTCCATGTTCCATAACTACAACATCTCCAAATGATGTTAATTTATCTATATCTTCTTGTGTTGCAATATCTGCAACAGCAATTCCATTTGAATTTCCACAAATTAAACTCCCAATTAAATTTGATCCACCGATACTTAATGGAAATGATTCAGTTTCTAAAACTGATAAAATATTTTCTAGCTCATCACCAGAAACTCCTATTGGATGAAAAAGAACGTTGCCAACTACTGCTAAAGAAACACCTACTTGGCTGTGTCCGAAAACCTCGGTTGCTAGTAGCCCCATGGAATTGTTGCGCGTACAAGTTAGTTATATGCAATGTGGAACAAAAAAATTTGAAAAAGTGAAAGAAGAGGGGTACAGTGACTGTATTTCCCGTGGGCTCTCGCACCACAGTACCGTAACAGACGCAGGAGGGCTTGACTTCCGGGTTCGAGATGGGACCGGGTAAACTCCTCCGCTATGACCGTACTCCCACTTCTTTCGAATGTGAAAAAGTGAGATGATTATTGGCATGTCTTATGGACGATGGATAGCACGGGTAGTATTGACGTTTTTTTTGTATGTTATGAAGCTCGAACAATTAGTACTTCCGGACTGAACACCTCGGAAAAACCTTGGTGCTTACATCCGAAGTCTATCAAACTCGTCTTCTACGAGCGTTCTGCATTGCCTCGTCTTTGGGGCGGCTTCGAGCTTAGATGCTTTCAGCTCTTATCCGCTAGGGCGTGGCTGCCCAGCATTGCCTTATCAGACAACTGGTAAACTAGTGGCCCCGAGCCCTCGTTCCTCTCGTACTGAAGGACCCCTTCCATCAAGCAACAACGCTTCCACCACCAAGCAACAAACCTGTCTCACGACGGTCTAAACCCATCTCACGATCCCTTTTAATGGGCGAACAACCCCACCCTTGGGTCCTGCTG
>NZRR01000054.1 GCA_002696315.1 Methanobacteriota archaeon
AAGTTATTACTTTCAGAACCTAGAATGGCTCAAGTAGATATTAGAATCGAGGGTGAAGACGGACGTTTTAGGTGGTTCAAAGAACATACACCTCTAGCAGATGCATTAAGGACAAGACAGGTTAGCCAGGCAGTTATGTATGTCACTACTTTACCAAAATATACTGAAACAGTTTCTAAAATAGCAGAAAGATTAATTTTTAATTGATTATTCTTCTTCTATTGGTACTTCGGGTATACTCTTTAGAATATCTCCAACAGATTTTAAAGAATCTTCTACCCAAAGCCCTAAACTAGGATCATTTAATCTTCCAGGAACTCCAATTTCCCAAAGTAATTCTTGAATGCTCTCAGATGAGAATTTAACTAGATTAATAAATTCTGGATCAACTTTGATTTTTAAATCCTCTTCTAAAGCAGTATATTCTGGAATCCCTTCTCCTAATATTTCTTCCATTTTTTCTAAGATTTCCTCGGTTAATTCATCTGCTTCTTCTTGTAAAATATCTTCTAATGAGGTTCCAAGTTTTTGAGATTTCTTTTGTCCAATATTTTCTTGCACGTTTTTAATTTGTAAAGTCTCTTCTTCATCGTCTATTTGAGACTCTAATAATTGTCCGAAAACAGTTTTCAATAATGTTCCTAAATTAGAACTATCCACTCCTTCAATTTCTACCTCATCCTCGGCTAATTTTGCTAATATGTCTTCAACGAATTGAGGATTAATTACCTCAGGATTAAGCATATTTTGTAGCATTGGCATTGCCCATGTGGGGTCTTGAAGTGAAAGGTTCACGTCGAAAAAACCCTGGGATGAGTGAGTAGCAACATCAGCAGGAGGTGGAACAAATTCCTTTTTCGCATGTTTCTTAAGTTGGGTGATTAGTAGACTCATATTCAATGGTTTGCCAAGAACTTCGTGAATACCTGCTTTTGCAGCAGAAATAAGCATGTCTCTGCTTGTATCTCTACTCAATAAAACAATTCGAGATTTAAATGAGAATTCAGGGTCTGCCATTAATCTTTGAGCACTATCTAATGCATCAGCAGATCTCCATTCCGCATCTAGAACTAAAACATCAGGCATCGTTCCTAATGCAGTACCTTCAGTCTGTCTTAGTGTAGATGTTCTTGTTACATTGAAACCTTCTCTTTCCAAGGTACCAGCAAGTAGATTTCTACGGCCTTCATTTTCATCTGCTATGATAAGACTCGCCATGTAAATCGTACCTAGGTAAAGACACCTTCACATGAATGTTATTAATGAAGTTTACAAAAATTGCCCTATTTGTATTAAATTAATATCTTCGGATAGAAGGATCAACGTTCAATGACCATGAATCAATTCCTCCAGCAAGATTGTACAAATATTTTCCATTGAAACCCTGATTTATTAGAACTGAAATTGTGTACATTGATCTACTACCGTGGTGACAATAAACTAATATATCCTTATTTTTAGGAATTTTTCCTATCATTGTAGATATTTGGGTATGTTCAACTGATAAATTCACATTTTCAAGTTTTGCAATCTCAGTTTCTCTTTGAGTTCTACAATCAATAATAAATGGATTCCATCCCTCATTAATCATATTTTTTACATCAATAGTTGAAATATTTTTTGGTTTTTCAAATATTATTTCGGGTTGTTTTCCATAACTCATGGTTCTAAAGTTCATTGTTTTTGTATCAACTAATAATACTTTATTTCTCAAATCACTTCCAATCCCTAAACAAATTTTTAATGCTTGAGTTGCTTGAATAGTTCCTATAATCCCTGGAAGTACTCCTAATACACCGACTTCTGCACAGTTTGGTACATTTTCTGCGGCCGATGAATCTGGAAATAGATCTCGGTAGCCTAGGCTATCTGAAATATTAAAGCAAGCTATTTGACCTTCAAAACGATGTATGGATGCATGAACCCAAGGAATTCCTATATCTTTACAATAATCATCTAAGATATACCTAGTGGGAATATTGTCACTACCGTCAATCAATATGTCATGATTTTGAATAATTTCTTTAGCATTATCTTTATTCAAAAATTCGGAAATGAAATTAATTTTTATTTGAGAATTTATTTCTTTTAATTTTTTAGCCGCAGTTTCTGCTTTTTTAGTTCCAATGTCAGATTCAGTGTACAATATTTGTCTATGTAAATTACTGGCTTCCACAATATCTCCATCTACTATAGTAATTTCACCAATTCCTGCAGATGCGAGATACAAAAGAGCAGGTGACCCTAATCCACCAGCTCCAATTACAACTATAGAGCATTGTTTCAATTTTTGCTGGCCAGTTTCTCCTATTTCTGGTAGGATTATTTGACGTGCATAACGTTCATTTAACACAAATATACCTCAATGAACATTATCTTCTAACCAACGTTCACAATCAATTGCGGCTTGGCATCCCATTCCAGCTGCAGTAATTGCTTGACGATATCTTGTATCTACTACATCTCCTGCGGCAAAAACACCAGAAACTGATGTCATAGTATGCTCTTTATGTAAGATATAGCCTTCATCATCAGTTTCAATTTGATCTTCTAAGAACTGAGTTATTGGTTTATGACCTATTGCTATGAAGGCACCAGTTGCATTAATCTCCTCGGTAGATCCATCTCTAGGGTCTTCAATTACAGCACCAGTAAGGCCTTGTTCGTTTGAAAGCCATTTCTTAATCTGTCTAAATGGTCTAATCTCAATTTTAGGATTTGCAGCAGCTCTTTCATACATAATCGTAGATGCTCTAAATACATCTCTTCTGTTTAAAATTGTAACCTTACTAGCAAATCTCGTCAAAAATGTGGCTTCTTCCATAGCTGAATCACCACCGCCAATTACCAATACTTCTTCATCTCTAAAAAATGCGCCATCACAGGTTGCACAGGTAGAGATTCCTCTTCCTTTTTGTGCTTCTTCATTTTCAGCATTTAGCCAGATTGCTTCAGCACCTGTACAGACAATAATTGCATGAGATTCAAAAACTTCATTTTCAACTGTAACTTTGAATGGCCTGGATGAAAAATCAACCGATGCTACATTTTTATCAATTACTTCACAACCAAATCTTTCTGCTTGTTCTCTGAGATGCATCATCATTTCTGGTCCAGTAATCCCTTGGGGGTATCCAGGAAAGTTTTCAACATCACTGGTTAACATTAATTGACCACCTGAAGCATATCCAGAGAACATCAAGGGTTCTAACATTGCTCTAGCAGTATAAAGGCCAGCAGTATAACCTGCAGGACCACTTCCAATAATTATTACATTTCTAACATCATTCATTTTATCACTTCCATTCACTAATATCTTTCATTAAGTGTGAAACTGCCAAGACTGCATTTTTTGCATGCATTTCCAATCTTTCTTCGATTTGATCATGAGTCGCACCTGGGCCAATAATTCCAATTCCTACTGGTTGTCCACCCTTAGTTTGAAACTTAATCAAATCTTTAATTACTGCTTGACCTATTACTTTACCATGTTTAGTTTTACCTTTTTCAATGATTCCTAATACTACAAAACCATCAATTTTATCTCCGCTCTCTGAGATAATTTTTCTGATTCCATATGGTATTTCTAAAACACCAGGTAGCCAATAAATATGCCCGATGGTAATACTTTCTTCATTTGCAGTTATTTTCACAACTTCTAACATTTTTTCTATTTGTGGCTTGTGGTATGATGTACAAATAATATTAATTTTCATTTTATTCACCTTTTTTTTTATTGATTGAATCAACGATTGCCTTGGTATTGGCCTCTATCTCGAAGTTCACGAGGTCACCTTCCTTTTTGAACCCAAAGGTTGTTCGACGTAATGTTTCAGGTATCAAACATACATTAAATCCCTCATCGAATACTTCAGCGATTGTAAGGCTACAACCATCTAATGCAATATATCCCTTTTCGATTATATATGGCATATAATTATCTGGAATTTTTAGTTTTACAATATGATTATTTTCAGGGGTATCAATATTTATTATTTCAGCCATATTATCAATATGTCCAGAAACATTATGTCCACCTATTTCGTCTCCAAATTTCATTGCTCTTTCAATATTAATCATATCACCAATCTGAACTTTTGATAATGTAGTTCTACTTAGTGTTTCATAAATTATATCAAAACTTGCAGTATGTTCACTAAATTCTACAACAGTTAAGCAAACACCATCTAATGAAATACTAGCACCCTGAGAAATATTTTCATTTGTTCCTTCAGGTAATCTGATTCTAATATGCCTAAGTTTATTTTTATCTTCAATATGTTCAACAATTCCAAGTCCTGCTACAATTCCTGAAAACATATTACTCATCTTTTTTAACTACATTCCATAGGTCGATAATTTTACTAACAATTTTTCTAGTACCATCTAAATCACCTTCTAAACCTTCAACTCTTTTTACTTCGACATGAGAAAGGTTTCGAGCGTCTAATTCTTTTCTTATCCATTCTTCGGCATGTTCTTGATCATACCCTAATGCAATAATATCTGGTTTAACATCAACTAAAATTTCAAACATTGAGATGCCAGGAGGATTTCCTACATATACTGAATCTACGGGTTTAAGACCTTCAACCATTCTTTTTCGCATATCTTGTAAAGTGATAGGTTCATGTTTTCTTTGTCTAACAGTATCATCATGTGCTACAATAACAACCAATTCTTCACCTAATAATTTAGCTTGTTCGAGATAATGTAGATGGCCTGCATGTAGAAGGTCAAAAACACCTACCGCAAGCACTCTTTTCAATTACTCACCTCTTTTGATTGAAAATTTGTTTGATTTCATCACCTGTAAGGAATAGAATTCCTCTTTCTTCTGCCCACTTCTTAGCATCATTCACACTAAGCGCTGCATCTCCATTCGGTTGAAGCATTTCAGCACCGATAACTACTGGTGTTACTCCTGCTAAACGAGCTAGTGCAACCGCTAATTCGGTATGACCTTCTCTTGTATCTAATCCTCCTTTTTGTTCTAGACATACAGGTATGTGACCAGGAGTTCTAAACTCAACGCCCAATTTGGACATTGCACTTTTATTATCACAATTTATTTCCAAAAGTTCATTACTTAATTCTGCAAATCTTTTTGTTGTCAAACATCGGTCTGTATCTGTAATTCCTGTGTAGGTATCTCTATGATTAATTGAAAGTGTAAATGCTGATTTGCTATCGTATTGCAAATCATTAGTGCTTAATTCTTTCAATACTGGATATGAATTATTTAATTTCGGTTCATCAAATAAATCTTGTAGGTATGGTAATCCAAACATTTCACCTATTTCTGAGCCTACCGCTAAGAAAAGTAACCCTCCACAATCCTTCCTAAGTTGTCTAATATTTGCTTCTGTAATTTTTTCCCCGGAGAATAATAAATCAGTTTCTCCTTCTCTGAATTCGGAATCGAAAACGCAAACAGGAAGTCCATCTGCAAATGCTTTAATTGCATTATTTATCCTATTTGCCATATATAGAATGCCCCCTAAAAATGCCCTATCTTTTCGTAATGTTAATCTTTTGTACGTCTGAAAATTTCAAAAATTACTAGATTGATTATTATAATGTGGTCTCATGCCAATATTTGGATGGCATCTAAATCAATGGAACTAAGACATCTATTTTTACTTAAAATGATTGTAATTATGATGTTTTTTGCCAGTACGGTTGTTCAATCACAAACCAATACAACGATTCTCAATATTGATGATGAGTTGCCTTTAGTTAAATTTAGAGATATTTCAAATCAATCTGGATTAGGGGTAAATATTGAAAACTGGGAACAGCATCTAACTGACTCAGAATCTTTTACACCAGGAGTTTCTTGGGGCGACTATAATAATGATGGTAATATAGATATTTTTATTACAGCAAATTTCGATCCGAGTGACTTAAACTCAACATCACAGCCACATTTAATGCATAATAACGGAGATGGTACATTTACTGATGTTACCGAAGAAGCAGGTTTGGCTTATGAAAGTCAATCTCAAGCTGGAGTTTGGGGTGATTATGATAATGATGGGGATTTAGATATTTACATCAGTGAATTTGGTACAGGATTTGCAGAACATAGCATTAGCATTCCACAAGAATATGTAGATAGAATGCAAGAAAACGAAAATGCAACTGAAGGAGATAGATGGGACGTTGGTCGTGCAAATAAATTATTTCAAAATAATGGAGATGGTACATTTAGTGATGTTACTGAATTTGCGAATGTAGGAAATGCAGGCCATAGTACAGGTTCACAATGGGTTGATTATGATTTAGATGGGGATTTAGATTTGTACTCTCTTAATTGGGGAGTTTATATTGACAAACTTAATACTGCATATAGTGAAACTAATGTGTTGTATAGGAATGATGGAGATGGTACATTTACTGATGTAACTAGAGACGCAGAATTACTAGGAGGTTTATTTGAAGGCCCAGGACCCGAACCTGGGACATTTCAAAGGTCGAAAACTCATAGAGCAGATATTACCGCTTCAGCAACGTCTTCAAGTGGTCAAATCATGCATGACTCCCCCTATGGAACAGGAATGAGTTGGTCAGCATTATGGTTTGACCATAATTTAGATGGATATCCAGATGTTTTTATTGCCACAGATTTTGGAGTTTCTCCACTTTATATTAATGAAGGAGATGGCACGTTTGAGTTGTACAGCGTTGAAGCCGGATTAGATTTACCTGGAACTGGAATGGGTGTTGATGCNGGAGATTATGATCAAGATGGAGATTTAGATCTNTGTCAATCAAATTTAGGCCCAGAATATATTTGGAACAAAAAAGATGCAGATTCTTATGAACAAGTCGTAAATGCGGGTAAAGGAGAACAATCTGGATTTTTTGCAGCTGGAGCAGTACAAACAACTTGGGTTTGTGAATGGTTTGATTATGATAATGATGGNGATTTAGATTTATTTTTTTCATCAGGTGCAGTATCTGCTTATATCCCAAAACGTGATAATATAATGTACCTAAATATTGGAGATTGGTCAGATGATGAGGGAAATTTTGTGGATGTTCTTCACGAAGTGGGACTTTACACGGATCCAAATGAAAAAACACAAGGTGCAGCTGTAGCCGACTTTGATAATGATGGTGATCTAGATTTATTATTGGGTAATTCGAATCAACCAATTAGACTCTTTGAAAATTTAGCGGATGAATATGAAGACAGGAATTGGATTACATTTGATTTAGTAGGTACAGAATCAAATAAACAAGCAATCGGAGCCCGCATTACTTTATGGGTTGATGATAATCAATTCCAAGTACAACAAAAATTTGGTTGCTCTGGGTCGTTTGGATGTAGTGATGATAGAATGCATTTCGGATTAGGTAGTACAAATGAAATAGATTCAGTTGTTGTAGAGTGGCCTAGTGGTTCTAAAAGCACCTATTTTGAAATAGATATTAATCAAGTAGTTACTTTGTATGAATCAAAATCAAACACTAATCATCATGAAGGAATGACGATAATGGTTGGTTCTGTTTTACTTTTAGGTTATATTTTGCATAGAAAAGGTTGAGAAGTATACCTAAGACCGATAGGTATGGCCAAACTAAAGGAAACTCCGTTAGATAGTAACAGAGACAAGTCTGAAATGAGAACTCCTGAAATCNAATTAGATTTCACAAATAATGCATTAGCATCTGTACTTTATCGTCAGGGAAATACGGTTGTACTTGCTTGTGCTACTAAAGCATCAAGTTTACCAAGATGGTTCCCGAGAGATGCGACTCGTGGCTGGGTTAATGCTGAATATTCACTAATGCCNGGTTCAACAGATTCGAGATTTAGAAGAGAAAGACAAGGAGCGAAAGGTAGGACAATGGAAATTGAGAGATTGATAGCCAGATCTTTAAGAGGTGTTGTCAATTTAGATGAATTAGGACCATTGTCTTTGACAGTTGATTGTGATATTTTGAATGCTGATGGNGGTACACGTTGTGCATCAATTACTGCTGCATCTATAGCACTAAGATTAGCAGTACGTAGGTTAATCAGAAGCGGAGATTGTTTGCCTTTAGAATTACGCCTTAATTCAGAAAATGAAGAAATAGAATTAACAGAAGATGAAATGATTGAACATGAAAAAGCAGTAATGCCTAATGATGTTGCAGCAATAAGNGTAGGATTAATNGGANATGATGTCTATTTNGATTTAGATTATNTTTTNGATAGTAATGCTGATGTNGATATGAATGTGATNATGACTAGTAATGGAGAATTTGTNGAAATACAAGGTACTGGAGAAGANTCAACATTTACTGGNGATCAATTAANNAGACTAATTGANTTATCTAAAAATGGTATNTCAAAATTACATNANTTNCAATCAGAATTATTNAAACAAATTTAGNANAATNAATGAATTTGAAGGTGGGACAGGCCGGACTTGAACCAGCGACCTCCGCATCTTCAGTGCGGCGCTCTCCCAGGCTAAGCTACTGTCCCAGAACAACCTCACGAATAGAGCATTNTTTTCAATACTTACGATGAAAATANNATTTTAAAACAAATCNTCATCNTCTTCATCNGANAATAAATCTTCGTTTTCTTGATTNTCTTCNACTTTTTCNTNNTCTTGAGATTCATTTTCTTNATTCTTTAATGNTTCAGCGATTTCNTCCTCAGCAACCATNAGTTTGCTAATCAATTCNGGTTTTGTTCCAGACACNGGTACATTCAATTCTCTTAGCATNTCTTTTAATTGAGCAACAGTTTTTAATTCATACACATCTATACGTTTTTGAATTTCTTTTTCNTCCATCATTTTTACGTATAGTCTTTGAATAATATCGTTCTTTTTNCCNGAAACNGGTAANTCTTTTTCTTTACATANNTCCTTNAATTGAGCAACNGTCTTNGTNTCTAATATTTTTCTTGGATCNATNTCNATCTCATCAAACATTTGNATAGGGGCATTTGCTTCNGCNGATTTTCTNTTTTCTGCNGCTTCTTTTTCACGNATTTCTAGTTCTTCNGGACTCATTCCAGATTTTAATGCTAATTCACGTCTTCNTTGTTCCCTNGCNTTTCTTTCTAATTGACGATGTCTAGATTTGCTAATCAATTGACTCATGTACATGGCATCGTGTTCCAGTAAAGGAGAATCAGAAATAATAGTCACATCTAACCAGTCTCCTTCCTCTACTAAAAATTCTGCTAGCGGTTCAAAATTCAGATCTGATTTTTTAATTTGAGTGTAATGTAGAGCATTACCCATTAAATGTTCAACACCAGAAAAATGACAGTAGAATTCTTTAGTGCCTATTGTTTCTCTAACTAAATCAAATAATTCTCCATAATCTTCACTGGTTTTTAATCTTCCATGTCCACGAGAATGAATATGTGCGAAGTTAATTACAGGTACTGTGTTTTCCACATGATTAACAACTTCTAAAACTTCCTCAATACTTCCCCATAAGTTTTGACGACCACTTGTTTCAATACCAATCTTTGTTGGTTCCATTTCAGAAAGCCATGGAAATACTGGGTGATCTGCATCTTCTTCCCATATTTCTGCGATTCTATCAACTACTCCGGCAAAAACATTGGCTACTACTTCATTTGCTTCACTTCCTCTAGAGTGTCCCAAATATGGCCCCACATGACAAGTAATATGTCTAGCATTCAGTACTTTTGCAGCTTGTAAGCTAGCTTCCATTTTTGATAGAGTACGGTTTAATTGCATCCGATTCCCAAGAACTTCTGCATAATATGGTCCATGGATATTTAATTCAAATTCGGCCTTATATGATAATGCTCCAGCTTGCCAATATTGTTCAAAATGATTTGGAGCAACCATTCGAACTGTTTGAATCTCCATTGCG
>NZRR01000055.1 GCA_002696315.1 Methanobacteriota archaeon
TAAAAATTTAGACATTTTAATAATAGATGTTGAAGGCTTTGATTTTGAAATCTTAAAAATGTTTCCTATAAAATATTTATCCCCCAGTTTAATATGTTTTGAGCATTCACACCTTTCAAAATCAGATAAAAAAAATGCTAAAGATTTAATTAAATCTCATGATTACAATTTCAGAATATTCCTGCGGAGTGATTTCAGTAACTTTTTCTATCAAATCATTCCAAATTTCTTTCGCATAAAGTTCTTCGATATTAACAACTTTAATTCCTAAAATTTTTTCAAAATACAAATAAGATCTGGCTTCCCAAGCCTCCCAATAACCAACTGAACATAATTCAATCAAATTATATACTCCTTCGCATCCAATTTCAAAATCTATTTGTTTTTCTTGTATCCCTTTACAAATTGCTGAAATAAAATCATCATGATTGTTGGAAATATTTGTCGAATCCATCCAATCTAATAATTCAACTTCGGAATCAATATCGTGCCTTCTTTGTAATTCGACGTCAAAATCAGGCCTTTGTAATCTCAAGGTTCCGTTTTGAGCAAGATTATACACTTCATCCCATTTTAAATTACATACATTAGAAAAACTAATTGAATCGAGTAAATGTACTGTCATTTCAATGCTCAATCTACGCCCCTCTACTCAATGCTAGGAGATTGCGCTAATCTTTGTTTTCCAAACATTATAATTCATAAATAAACGCAACAGGAGTGAACTTGGGGAGTATCAATTGGCCACCATTGAAGAGCAAATTAAGGAGATTCAGGCTGAGATTGATAAAACTCAAAAAAATAAGGCTACAGAACACCACATTGGAAAATTAAAAGCAAAAATTGCAAAACTTAAAATTCAAAGAGAGAAAATCATAGCACATTCTAAATCGGGTGGTCCAAAAAAAGGTTTTGAAGTTAAGAAATCTGGTGATGCAACGGTTGCACTCGTTGGTTTTCCATCAGTAGGTAAATCAACCCTTATTTCAAAAATAACAGACGTAAAATCTGAAACGGGAGCTTACGCTTTTACAACACTAACTTGCATACCTGGTTTAATGACTCATAGAGGTGCAAAAATTCAGATTTTAGATTTACCAGGTCTAATCAAAGGAGCTGCCGAGGGGAAAGGTCGTGGAAAAGAGATTCTTGGAGTGATCAGAAATTCGGACATGGTATTATTTGTTGTCGACCCGTTTCAACAAGCACATTTTAATGTACTTCACAGAGAATTAGATATGTCTGCAATAAGGTTGAATCAGAAAAAGCCCCAAGTATTCATAACTAGAACTGAAAGAGGAGGAATTGATGTCAGATCAACGGTTGAACAAACCAAATTAACTGAAAATGAAATTTCAGATATTATCAGATCTTTCGGAATCGTCTCCGCTTTGGTAACTTTACGTGTTGATGTAAATGCTGAGATGATTGTAGATACATTAGCACAAAATAGAATTTACAATAGAGCTGTAATTGCAATAAATAAAATTGATTTGGCAAATGAGGAAGAGCTAGTAAAAGCGGAAAAAGCACTTCCAAATAACTGGCCTGTAATGAGAATATCAGCATTCAATGGTGATGGAATTGAAGAGTTGAAGGATTTTATTTATGACAACCTAGGATTTATGAGTATTTACCTGAAACCACAAGGACAAGAAGCAGATTTAGTTGAGCCTTTGATAGTAAAAGATACAAGTACAGTTGAAGATATTTGCAATACACTTCACAGAGATTTTGTAAGAAAATTCAGATATTCAAGAGTTAAAGGGCCAAGTGCCAAATTCGATTGGCAGAGAGTTGGTTTAGAACACCGATTAAAAGATGGTGATTTACTAACAATTATTACACGGAAGTAAATCACATGGCCATAATGCTTGGTTCTTCTGTTGTAATACTTACAGGGGCTGGAATTTCCGCAGAATCTGGAGTTAGTACATTCAGGGATAATGACGGTTTATGGGAGAATCATCGAATAGAAGATGTTGCGACTCCTTCAGCATGGGAAAATAACCCTGATTTAGTTTGGAAATTTTACCAAACTAGAAGAAGACAATTATTACAGGTAGAACCAAATCCTGCTCATTTTGCATTAGCTAAACTTGAACAAGGTGTTGATGATTTTACCTTAATTACACAAAATGTAGATGATTTACACGAACGAGGAGGTAGTTCTAATGTTATTCATATGCATGGAAGGTTACGTACATTACGTTGTGAAGTCAGTAAGAAATTTGAGGAAAGAATGGAAGAAGAAGATCTACAGAATCATTTTCTCTTTTGCACATGTTGTGCAGAACCCAATCGTGTAAGACCAGACATAGTATGGTTTGGAGAAATGCCAATGCATCTAGAGGAAATTTATGAAGCGGTTGGAAGGTGTGATTATTTCATCGTAATTGGTAGTTCTGGACATGTATATCCTGCTGCTGGTTTAGTAAATGTTGCGAATTCTTGTGGTGCAAAAACAATTCTAGTTAATTTTGAAAATCCTGCTAATTCTTTTGCTTTTGATGAAATTCACTTAGGAAAAGCTGGTGAAATTTTACCTGATTTGGTTAATTCTTGGCTAGATTAAATTATTACCAAATCCCCATATCCATTCTAGCATCCTCTGAAGCATGAATTTTTGGATCCCACCTTGGAGTCCATACTAAATTTACATGAGCGTCTGAAACTCCTTCGACAGATAAAATTGCTCTGTGAGCTGCAGCCATAATCTCTGGAGCTACAGGACATCCAGGTGAGGTTAATGTTAAATCAATCTCACAGAATAATCCCTCATCTTTAGTATCAAAACGGACAGCATAAACTAATCCTAAATCTTGAATTGAAATACCTAATTCTGGATCTTCAACCATCTGTAATGCTTCTCTTATCTCTTCTTCTTCAACCATGAAATCACCCTAATTGTTCTCTTGCGTCATCTTGAATCCTCATGAACATATTTAGAAAGCCGTTCGCCCGATTTGGTGTAAGTGTTTCTAAAACTTTCATTTCAGAAACAAAGTTTGGTGAAAAGCCTGTAACTTCCTCTGGAGTTAATCCTTCTAATACGATTGCAGTTATTGACATCAAACCTTGAATAATTTGAGAGTCCGAACTTCCCCTTAAATGGAATCCATTTTCACGAAATTCAACAATAATATGAGCTTCAGATTGACAGCCTACAACTCTTGTTTTATTTGTCCATTCTGAGACATCTAATTCATCAATTTCTGTTGCATATTCAAATAGCATTTCATATCTTTCCATTTGATCTAAAGCCTCTGAAAAATCATCAATAATTTCTTGAACTTTTTCTGGCCATTTACTCATCAAATCACCTATGCAAAACGCTCAACAATTGTCTTCAATGCATCAACAAATGCATTTGATTCTTCTAGAGTATTATAAAAATAAAATGATGCTCTATTTGTTGCAGTAACATCTAATCTTCTCATTAGTGGTTGAGCACAATGGTGACCTGTTCTAACTGCAATACCCATAGAATCAAGCATTCGAGCAATGTCTTCTGCATGTAATGATTCGTGTAAAAATGAAACTACGCCACTCACATCATCCTTAGAATGATCTCCATAGATTTTAATTCCGGGGATTTTTCTTAAACCATCAGCAGCATTTTTAGCTAATTTAAGCGTATGCTTGTGGGCAGCATCCATATCTAATTTCCTCATCCAATTAATTGCTGCAGACCAACCTATTGCTTCTGCTATGCGTGGTGTTCCCGCTTCAAATCTATGTTCATTTTCCTGATATATTGAATATTCCTTGAATACTTCCGTAATCATATCTCCACCTCCGACCACTGGCTCCATCTCTTCAAAAATTCCTGGTGAAATTAACAATGCTCCAATTCCGGTAGGACCGCACATTTTATGACTCGTAACTGCTAAAAAATCAGCGTTTATTTTCTCCATATCTAATTTTTCATGTGCGGCTGCTTGGGCACAATCTAATATTATTTTAGCACCGGATTCATGTGCTAATTTTACCAAATTTTCAACAGGATTTCTCGTACCTAATACATTTGAGGTATGTATAATACAAGCTAATTTAGCACCTTTTATTTTTGAAATATAATCATCTAAATCCAATTCATATGTTTCTGGATTTACATCCACCCAACGTAACTCTAAATTTTTCTCTTTTGCAAGCATTTGCCAAGGGACTATATTTGAATGATGTTCCATTTCAGTTAAAACAATAGCATCACCAGAATTTAAATTCACTTTACCCCAACCCAAAGCACATAAATTCAACGCATCAGTAGTACCGCTAGTAAAAAGTACCATTCCACCAGACGGTAAACCAAACCAATTAGCAACTGACTGACGTGCTAGTTCAAAAGCTTCTGTTGCTTCACCAGACAATGTATGTACAGCCCTATGAACATTAGAATTATATCCCGTATAATACTCATTCATTGCTTTGATTACTGAACTTGGTTTTTGAGAAGTTGCAGCATTATCAAGATAAATTAATTTTTTCCCGTTTGGTAATATTCGTTCCAATATCGGGAATTGTGATCTGGCTTCACTCATATCTGAAATCAAGGCCATATTATGCAACCAACCTGCACTCTAAATGCACTAAAAGTCTTGCTTGAGCCCATTCAATTAATTTCTTACTTGGAAAGTCATCGAATATAGACATTAAAAATCCTTCAACGATCAATGCTTTTGATTCATCCAGATTTAAACCCCTACTCCTAAGATAGAATAATTGATTCTCGTCAATTGGTGCACTTGAAGCTCCATGTGCTGCTAGAACATCATTTGCTAAAACTTCTAACTCTGGAATTGAATTTGCTCTAGCACTCTCAGATAATAATAAATTTAAGAATTTTTGACCTGCATCAGTATTTTGAGCACCTTCATTAATAATTAATTTTCCAGTTGTAGTATTTTTGCTTGAGTCATCACAAATCGTATGAGCAATTACTCTACTATTACTATTTCCAGATTCATGAATAATTCTTAAATGAGTGTCATCACTTCTTTTTTCAACTCCATGAATTGCTATTTTTTGATTATAATTTACACCTTTTCCCTGAATTAAAGCCCTGATATCCGATTTACACTTCGATCCGCCCAATGATAATGTTGCAGAATTCATTTCAACATCACGTTCTAAAGTGAAGTTTTCAGCTCTTAAAAGTGAGGATTCCGCACTCATTTGGTTAATCAACAAATCAGAAAAATTAGAATTTGATTCTAAATTACCTTCTCTTAACAAGCCAAACCATTCTGCATCACCTTGAATGGAAGTAATTAGTTCTAATTTACTATTTGAGTGATTTTCTAGTACTAAATGAAATGCAGAAACATATCCTGAAACATTTAATTCCAAAAATAATGGTTGTTCAAGAGTCATATTTTTAGGAATTGAAATTTTATAGTAATTACCTCCACACAAGGCTCTGATGAAGGAGGCCGAGATTTCTGGATCGTTTTCACTAATTACACCATCTAACTTGAATTTTTCTAATTTAATCTGTTCAGGCTTTGTTCCATCAAGTAAACTTAATTTTGCTTTGGGAAAAATCACATCTTGAGGGATTTTTGANTGCGAACCTAAAGGATGTATTTTTTTCCATGGAGTATATCTCCAAAGATGTTCTGAATTACTCGGCTCGNTATGTTCAAGGTATTTTCCTGCAACATCCAAAAAAAACACCTCATCCAATTGATCCTTCCATCTCAATTTCTAAAAGTCTGTTTAATTCAACTGCATATTCCATTGGTAATTCTCTTGTAAATGGTTCAAAAAATCCNTTTACAACCATTGACATCGCTTCTTGCTCTGTGTGCCCTCTACTCATCAAATAGAATAATTGCTCTTCGGAAACTTTTGCNACNCTGGCTTCATGTTGAATATCAAAAGTGGAATTAGAAACTTCCATTGTTGGATATGTGTCTGATTGACTTTCTTCGTCTAGTAACAATGCATCACAAATCACATTCGATTTACAATTATCTGCTTTTTTAGAGACTTTAACCAGTCCTCTGTAAGATGAACGNCCTCCATTTTTAGAAATTGATTTTGATAAAATATTACTTGTTGTATTACTTGCAAGATGATGAATCTTTGAACCTGCATCTTGATGCATTCCTTCACTGGCATAAGCTACAGAAATTATTTCTGCATGTGAACCCTTACCTTTCAATATCACTGCTGGATATTTCATTGTCAGTTTAGAACCGATATTTCCATCAATCCATTCTATGGTTGCATTTTCATGAGCAAGTCCTCTTTTTGTCACTAAATTNTACACATTATTAGACCAGTTTTGAACTGTAGAATACCTAATCTTTGCATTTTTATGTGCTATTAATTCAACAACTGCAGAATGCAAAGATTCAGTAGAATAAGTTGGTGCTGTGCATCCTTCAACATAGTTGATTGATGAATCTTCATCTGCAATAATTAATGTTCTTTCAAATTGACCCATATTTTTTGCATTAATTCTGAAATATGCTTGAACTGGCATCTCTACATGAACCCCTTTAGGTACATAAATGAATGAACCTCCAGACCAAACAGCAGTATTTAGAGCAGCAAATTTATTATCTGCATAGGGAACTACAGAGCAAAAATATTCCTTTACTAGTTCTTCATGTTCTTTTAGTCCAGTATCCATNTCCAAGAACACCACACCCTGAGATTCTAAATCTTCTCTAATCGAATGATAGACAGCTTCTGATTCATATTGTGCAGTCACTCCACCTAGCCATTTTTGTTCTGCTTCGGGGATTCCTAATCTATCAAATGTATTCTTAATTTCTTCAGGTACATCATCCCAATCTTTTTCAGTTTTACCACTNGACTTTAGAAAATAGATAATTGATTCGAAATCAATACCATTTAACATCTCATTATTTCCCCATTCAGGCATTGGCCTTTTCAAAAAATGATGATAGGCTTTAACCCTCAATTCAGTCATCCATTCTGGCTCATTTTTAAGTTCACTAATATCACGCACAACTTGCTCGCTCAAACCTTTGTCAAATTTTGTAACTGCTGTTTCTGAATCACTAAATCCATATTTGTATTCTGAAACTATTTCTTCAGGCTTAAGTTCTTCTTTCATATTTTAAACCTCCAACCAATCATATCCTTTATTTTCAACTTCCAAAGCAAGTTTTGCATCTCCTGTTCTTACAATTTTTCCATCAATCATGACATGTACAACATCTGGTTTAACANGATCAAGTAATCTCTGGTAATGAGTAATTAAAAGGCATCCTGCATCTTTAGTGGCCATATTTATCCCATCTGAAACTAATCTTAAAGCGTCAACATCTAAACCTGAATCTGTTTCATCTAGAATAGCTAGTTTTGGATTTAACATCAACATTTGTAAAATCTCCATACGCTTTTTTTCACCACCAGAAAAACCATCATTTACATATCTAGATAAAAATGTNCTATCAATTTGAAGTTGTGACATTTTTTGTTTCAAATCGAGTCTAAAATCTTTAGCAGAAATTTTATTNCCACTCACTGCAGAAACAGACTTTCTTAGAAAATTTCCAACTTGTACTCCGGGTATAGTCATTGGATATTGGAAAGAAAGAAACATCCCNGCTCTTGCTCTTTCATCAACCGATAACTCAGTGATATCATGACCAAAGAAAAGTACATTCCCCTNTGTAATTTCATACGCAGGATGNCCCATCAAAACGTTGGCTAAAGTAGATTTTCCTGAACCATTCCTACCCATAATAGCATGTATTTCACCTAACTGGATAACTAAATCTAAACCGTGAATAATNGGAGTTCCTTCAACAGAAACATGTAAATTAGAAATCTCTAGCAAATTCCCTTTTGGTTCACTCATGGGTTTCACTCTCCTGAGTCGTCACCTCTGTCGAGTCTNGNAGACTCATTTGGGTTAGGCTCGGATGAACTAANGGTATAAANCATCCTTTATCAAACGATGTTTTTGTTTAGNAAATTTTTAGGAATTCCTAAAAATAATATATTTAATTTATAGACTATTTATTGATAGATTTAGAAACAATCTCAAAAGCCTGAATCNCGTCCTAGACACATGGAGGAAGATGATTTAGTCAANATGTATCGTGCTGAGGCNGAAAAATCAATTAAGCAAGAATCNGAACNAAGAATTAATTCCACNATCNCTATGAAAGAAAGAATNAGNTTGAGATCNAACTCATTAAAAAAATTAATCACTGAAGACCCTAAACATGAAGATTTAATCCCTTCACTTTTAGAAAGACTAGGCCCTGTAAGATCAGCACTAGATGGCCATGGTGGAGGTATTGTCATTAACAATATCACTTTTGAAAATGATGACCTCATAAATTTCATTCTCACCCTGAATGGATCTTGTATAGCATGTGGAGCAGCACCAAGCACATTGATTGGAATAAGATATGATTTAGAAAATGATACTGAAATCAATAAAATTTATTTCGATAAGGAACTATTAGATACTTTTGATGAATTATCAAAAGAATTTCTAATTAGTCAAACAGATTTAGTGTTTAAGAGTACTTGAATTAGAAACCTACTACAGAGTGATAATATGAAACGTCCAAATCCTGAACCTTGTAGAGAGAACGACATAGGCAAATTTGAGATTGTATCTAGAGATGGTGCGGCAAGAATTGGGAGATTCTATACAAATCATGGCGTAGTGAATACTCCAACATTATTACCTGTAATCAATCCAAATATTAGAACTATAGAACCTAGAAAAATGTGGGATGAATTTGGGGTTGAATGTTTAATCACAAACTCGTACATTATTAGAAATTCAGAAGAATTAAGTAAAAAGGCAATTGATGCTGGAGTACATGAATTACTAAATTTTCCAGGAGCAATAATGACTGATTCGGGAACGTTTCAAAGTTATGTTTACGGAGATATTGAAGTCGAACCCGAAGAAATCATTGAATTTCAAAAAAGAATTGGTGTAGACATTGCAACTATGCTAGATGTTTTTGGCAAACCAAATTTAGATTTCGATCAGTCAAAAAAAATAGTTGAAGAAACAGTTTCACGTTCAGAAATTTCAATTAAATCGGCTGAAGGAATGTTACTAAATGGTCCAATACAAGGTGGGTTATTTCCAGAATTAAGAGCTCTTTCTGCTGAACAAATGAGTAGCTTTGATTTTTCAATACATCCAATTGGGGGCATAGTTCCATTAATGGAAAAGCAAAAGTATCCTGAATTAATCAAAATAATTAGTTCATGTAGACATTTAATTCCTTCTTCTAGACCTGTTCATCTATTTGGTTGTGGGCATCCTCATCTATTTGCCATCTCTGTTGCAATGGGAATCGATTTATTTGATTCAGCTGCTTATGCTTTATTTGCAAGGGATGATCGCTTAATTATGCCATGGGGAACCGAAAAATTAGAAAATATTTCAGAGTGGCCAACTGCTTCAAAAACATTTTTTGAATATAGTCCGGAAGAAGTAAAATCACTACCTAAGGCAGAAAGGACAAAAATTCTAGCGGAATTCAATTTAGAAATTTCAATGAAAGAAATGGCAAGAGTTAGAGAAGCAGTGAGAAATGGTAAAATTTGGGAATATGTTGAAAGAAAATCAACAGAACATCCATCACTTGAAATCGCTACAAAAATACTTCTTGACTGTTCTGAGGATTTTGAATTCATGAATTGGGTAGAAGAAAGTACAAAGATCCAAAAAAGTAGGGGAATCCTTTGGTCTAAAAATATCAATAAACACCCATATGTAAAAGCTGCAAGAAATATGCTTTCTAATAATTTTGAATTTCCAAAAAAAGATGTATTTGGTAATTTTGTAGAAAAAAACAAATGGGACATTATATTGATTCATGGCGTTCAAGGACCATGGAGAATGAAATGTAAAGATCTGATAAATAAATTAATTAACAAATTTAAAAATTTACAAATTTTAGTACAAACTCCAATAGGTATTATTCCCTATTTTCTTGAAGATTTAAATCCTTTTTCACATATTAATGGACCTAGTGATATTTGGAACTTTAATGAAGAGGATTTAAAATTTAGATATAACAACTTAGCTAAAGTTCATGGAGATTCTAAACCAAATAAAGTTGTAGATGAACTTATCCAAAATGGATTTGTACAAAGTGACTTAGAATTAAGTGATGATGAAATTGAAACATATTTCGACAAATATTCTATAATTTCAAAAACTGCATTATTCACACAATTAAACTTCGAAGTTGCTGAAAATTGGTTATACGACTCTACGTATCTCAAAGGAGGAACTAACCGGATTCGAAATGTTTTTGATTCTAGCGGAGAGCATATCTTATCTCCAAGATTAGAAGATGGTGGTATTTCCTTAACGGTAAAAGGTGCTAAAAAATTATTCGATTATTCTAAAGACAATAAATGTCAGATTCCGATTATAAAAGTTGATGAAGGTGCAGTTCCTTTTGTGAGTAAAGGAAGGAATGTAATGCACGGATTTATTAATTCTGTAACTGGGACTCTAAGACCTGGAATGCCGTGTTTAGTTATAGACGATAATGACGAATTGATTGCACATGGAGTTTGTTGTTGTACTAATTCAGAAGCAATAGAATTGAAAAAAGGAATTGCTGTGAAAATAAAATCAGGAATGAAATAAATCATACAATAAGACATGACATTGATAGTATTGGTACTTGTGACACATACTATTCTGAGGGTTTGATTTGAGCTTAGATAATGTCGTAGAAACAATTAATCTAGTCAAATCATATGGTAAACATATAGCTTTAGATTCTATAAATTTGAAGATAAAAAGCGGAGCAACAGGACTTCTGGGACCTAATGGTGCTGGGAAATCAACATTATTCAAATCAATTCTAGGACTAATTAGTATTACATCTGGTGATGGAACTGTTCTTAATCATAACATTCGAGAAGAAGGGCCGTTAATTCGTTCTAAAATAGGATATATGCCTGAATATGATTGTTTAAATCCAGAGTTAGAAGCTATTCACCAAGTTGCTTACAGTGGTGAATTATTAGGTATGAATCCGTCAATTGCAATGCAAAGAGCTCATGAAGTTTTAGAATATGTTGGACTAAAAGATCAAAGATATAGGGCAATAGAAACATTTTCTACTGGGATGAAGCAATCAGCAAAATTAGCATGTGGATTAATTCATGATCCTGAATTATTAATTGCAGATGAACCAACAAATGGATTAGATGCAGAACATAGAGATTTTATGTTGAATACGTTAAATCAAATAGTAAATCAAGGAGGTCGTAGCTTAATTATGGCTAGTCATCTAATGAATGATGTAGAACGAGTTTGTGAACGAATCGTAATGCTCCACAAAGGAAAATTAATCGCTCAGGGAAAAATTGAAGATTTGAAAGCCATAGAAAGAGAGGTTGAAGTCCATGCATGGGGAGGAGCCTCTAAATTAGAAGAAAATTTGATTGATGGTGGATTAAAAGTTAGAAGAACTGGAAGAGTCTTAAGAGTTGTACATATCGATGATTCAACTTACGATCAAATCATATCTGCGGCAGCAAAATCAAACTGTCAGATTAGGCGGATGCAAGATCATGAAGCTAGTTTAGAAGATTTATTTATCAGAATTATGGAAACTTTAGGTTACGGTGTAAAAAGTTCTGATGAATTATTAGAGAATAATCCTAACATAAAAAATGTTGATGCGCCACTCGAACTTAAACAAGGAGGGATATGATGACTGAGGATTTATCATTAGATTCAGAGTTTCTCGGTCAAGAAGGAGCCAACGTTACGGGCTTTAGTAGGATGGAAGCAGCATACGGTTCTGGAGATGGTGATGAAGGGGCTACAGCAGCAGTAGCATCAAAATCAAATGCAGAAGTAGGAACAATTTTCGAACAAATTTATCGTCCATGGAATGGAACATTAAATTCTAGATGGATTAGAAATTGGTCAATTCTTAGACATCACATCTATGGTATGTTTTCAAAAGGTCACAGACCTTGGGGATGGCCAGTAAGAATTTCTCTTCTAGTTTTACTACTCGGTTCGCTAAACGACTTATTTTTATCATTTCTTGGGAATGCGACAGGAGTTGAAGAATTATCCAGATTATTCTCACCCTCTAGAGAAAATCTATATGCACATGTGCTTGGGTTTTTTCCAAGAAATGTATTTTGTTTCCCTATTGCAGCGGCATTACTTGTAGGAGGAATGATTAGTGAAGATAGGAAGAATGGAACCAGTGCAATTTATTTCTCAAGACCTGTCAATCGCACAGATTATACTGTTATGAAATTTATTTCAGTTGCAGTATTACTATCGATATTAATTGTTGGAACTTTAGCTGCATATTATGTTGGAGACCTTGTTTTATCTGGAGAAGGTTGGGCTTACGTACTTGACACATTTCCACTATTTTTTGCGGCTTCAATTGCTGGTTTATTCTTAGTATTCACCTATTCATCAATTGGTCTAGCATTATCTAGCATTAGTAGAGGTAAGTTCTTTCCAGCGATTTCTTTACTTGGAATAATTCTAGGTACTAAATTCATTGCATTTTTAATTTCACAGTTGTATAATGATAGTATCGTTTATCTTCTATCCCCTTATGACTGTATAGCCCATTTAGGTCAAAGTATGATGGGGATTACATCAACATATGACCATCCATATACTTGGAGTCTAGTTTCAATAATTACCATGAATGCTATTTCATTGTACGTACTTACTGCGAGAGTTTCATCAATGGAGGTGACTAGAGAATGAATTCTCAGAATCAAGATACCGAAAATTCAGAAATAGTAGTACCTGCATTAATGTTAGATCATGTTTCTAAATGGTATGGAAATATTGTAGGATTGAATGATGTGAGTATCGCAATTAATGGAGGAGTTACAGGGTTACTTGGAATGAATGGTGCTGGGAAGTCAACTTTGTTCAAATTAATAGTTGGAAAACTTAAACCATCTCAGGGAACTGTAAGATTATTTGGAATCAATCCTTGGCAAAATAAAGCACCATTTAGTAGAATTGGCTATGTTCCGGAACATGAAAAATTATACGACTGGATGACTGCGTTTGATTTTGTAACAATTATGGCCAGACTATTTGGACATTCGAGAGAAAAGGCAGAAGAGCGTGCTAAACATGTCTTAAAGTTTGTAGGATTAGATGATGTAATGCANAAAGAATTAGGAAAATATAGTAAAGGAATGAGACAGAGAGCTAAAATTGCTCAAGCATTAGTAAATGATCCAGATTTAATTATTCTTGATGAACCATTACAAGGTTGTGATCCACTTGCAAGAACTACAATAATGAATGTAATCAGAGAACTCGGAAGTATGGGAAAAACAATAGTTGTCAGTAGCCACATCTTAAGTGAAATTGAGAGAATTACTGAACAAATAGTAATACTTCATAATGGTAGATTATTAGCATTGGGGAATCTTCATGCAATTAGAGATTTACTTGATAAACACCCCCACAGGATCTCTCTAACAACAGAACAACCAAGAGAACTTGCTAGTAAATTTTTGAATCATGAATCTGTCTATGGTGTCCATTTTCCTTCGAAAAACGAATTATTAATTGAAACACATGATTTAGGAAAAGTGCATAATGACATGCCATTTATTTTAGATAATTCAGGGATTAGAGTAACTGCAATAGAAAATCCCGATGATAACTTAGAATCTATTTTAGAATATTTAATGGAGGGTAGATAATGTCTAAAGATTCGAGGCCTTTATCAAAAAGTGTTTGGTCTAAAATTGATATCAAATCATGGGCCATTACAGAATTTACGCTTCGTCAATATCAGACTAGAAAATCAACTTGGTCGATAGCAATAATTGGGATGTTATTAGTTACGCTTGTATTATTATTTTATGTCAAAGGACAAACATCAATAATTGAATCAATTGATCAAGATGGAGATTCTTACGATTGGGATGGGGATGGTTATTCAATAGCTCAAGAATTACAATATGGTACTGATCCNNANNATNCNGANGATTNNCCNNATGTTCCTGCNTTNCCTNNTTCAAATTGGNTNGATGAAGATGANTTTTCCTANNCNATGGATGGNGANAATTGNCAGAGAGAAATATTTATGGNATTCNNACNGANGGTATNTGTCAAATTAATGTNGATGATGATGGTGATTGTGAAAGATTAGATTGGGTTTTACAGAATCAACTACTAGGCCAAGGTGGAAAGGATTCCAATTTTGATAATATTGATTGTTCCGTATTTATCAGTACCAGTAATGGAATTAATATTATTCCAGATAGTTACGTTGATGAAGACCCTGATGACAATAAATATTTCCATGAAACCGTCCATAGAGCATTCGTCTTAGGGTTCGGAAAGATAGGGTTTGCATTCTTGATGGGCATATTTTTGCCATTATTTCTTGCAACGGGATTAATTAGAGATGAAATGGAATCTGAAACGTTACACTATCTTATTGGAAAACCTATTGCGAGAGGAGAATTCTATGCTTATCGTTTAGGTGGTTATTTTGTAATGACATGGGCATATTTGGCATCATTAGTTCTAATTATGAATATCATTACTGGTTTCATCGCTCCCTCGGAATCATTTTTCAGATTCCAGGACATTCAAATGTGGGCCGCAATTTTATTCGCAAGTTGTTTGATGGTAATGGCTTATGGTACAATATTCTCAACCTTTGGTATTTTTACAAAGTATGGTATGTTAGCCTCAATATTTTTTGGAGTATGGGAATTCATGATGGCGATGCTAACGCTAATTGGAACAGGTTCATTTTTTGTAACGAGAATGTCAATAGTATTCTGGGGAATGCAGATAATTGATTCTGTTTCTACATATACATGGAGGGATTCTGAATACCTAATTCAACAGGGTAGTTTTCATGATTTAGAAGGCCATCAAGCACTAGAATCATTTTATGGTGTACCAAGTATAGGTTCATCGCCACTAACAACATTATTTATCTCTGCAACAGTATTGATAATCATCACTTTCACTGTATTTTTCATTGGTCAATCTGCGTTTAAACGTAAAGAACTAAAATGAGGTTTTTTTCATGGAAAAATTTGAAGGACCACTGCAGGATTTATGGGAAATGCCTAATTTACCTAATATTAAATATCTAACTTGGGATTGGTGGTGGTGGTTAGTGATGTGGCCTTCTGAAAAACATCCAGGTAGAAGTGAACAATTAATGGTGTTGTGGTCCACAAAAGAAACTCCGCTCATTTCTGTAAATGATCATCTCTGGGCAGCAGGTAAAAAACCAAATTCCTCAGAGGAAAATTTACTAGTTCTCCCTGGAATGGTGGCTGGATGGTATTTTGATGGCGAAAAAATGTATGAACCATTGGTTTTACAAGAATCAAGAATTGCAGCAATTTCATCAAAACATAAAGATTGGAAATCTAAATCTGAACATGGCGGTGCCGTTATCGCTCTTTGTGAACAATTACTGAGTACAGGAATGAGTGGAAATAAAGATAAATTTTGGATGCGAATTAGATCGGATAAAGAAGCAATAGATAGTGGATCACCCGAAAAATTTGATATTCAAATGACACCATGGAATCCGGCACTATCAAAGGCCAGAAGAACATTTCAAAAATATCAAAATGATCTCGGATATGATATTCTTCGAATTCATGGTTGTAAAGCAAATATTGAAATTGATGATAAACAAGTGAAAGGTACTGCATATCTACAAAAAGTACGTGTTCAAGCTCCTAGTGTTCCTTGGTATTGGGGTATTCTTCATTTCTCAGACGGTTCATATTTAGATTGGTTTTTACCACATCTTTCATTGCTTGCGTTATCCTCATCTGATAAACCATGGCAATTGAAAGATTCTATGGAAATCCCTCTAAGGGAGGCAGGTTTATTTCATGATGCTGATAGGCAAAGAAGTGAAAAGTTCACAAAACTAAAATTTAAAAAAATTAAAAGTAATTATAGTATTGTCAATCAAAAAGGAGAAAAAGAACAATTGCCGCGTTTTGAAATTGAAATGTGGAACGCAAGAACAATGATTGTTCTAACCGTTCAAGCTGTTTCTAGGGCGCATTGGAGTTTTGATCAACCTACAAGAGGAGGATTGATTTCGCATTTTTGTTATAATGAATATCCATTAAAAGTAGCTGGAATTGCGATAGAAGATGAATTTGGGATTCGTTCACTTGATGATTGGGACTGGATTCATGGAAATGCTGAACATAGTTGGGGAATTTTGCACTAAATAAGGGTATTTTCTATTTTATTTCAATAGTAAGTGTCAATAACATATTATCCATGGGGTAGGTTAGGGTTGACTATGTCCGACGAAGGAAATCAAATAGAAAACATAGACGAAACGGAACGTGAAAGAAGAAAATTTAACTTAATTCCTGGTGAGGATTTAATGCAAATACATAGACCTAGTCTTTTTGCATTTGCAGGAATGTATGTAATGGCATTATTGATAGGTGCTGTACATTATATTTGGACATTTATGCCAAGTGAAGCGCCTGGTCAAGACCCTGGTATAATTCAAGATATACTATGGAGTTTTGTATCAAGTTCCTTAGGAGAATCCGTAGGATTTCCAATTATAATGTTAGTTCTTGCATGGTTTAACAGATGGATAAATATCTCTTCAAGTACGAAATGGTTCACGATGACAATGATTGTTATCGCTGCACTCCCATTTACTGCTTGGCTAATCAATGCATTTGCCGCCGACTCCCCAGTTAATTTCCTAAGTGGTTCTTACCCATATGAAATTGCAGGAATATTTTGGATAGTATTTTTATTCGTAAACGTCTACTATTTCCAAAGATCATTCTGTTATGCGATAACCACAGATGCAGTAATTTTTAGAAAAGACTTCATGTTAACAAATAGCGTTAGAAGAATTCTTTACAGTAATTTCACGGATGTTATCGTTCAACAAGGACCAATTGGAACAATAATGGGTTACGGGAATGTAGTACCTTTAACTGGAAGCGGACTTGGTTTAGGAGAAGAAACAATTGGAATTTCTGCTGGTGCTGCTGGAGCGGCTCTAGATTCTAAAGAAGGCGAATCAGTAGCTACTAGCCTTCCGAAGAAAATTTTGAAAATGTTCTTTGTTCTTTTGACATCTCAGAGAACTATCAGAACTGTAAAACCAGATCCTGCGGATTGTTTTTATGGAGTTAGAAAACCACATGAAGTAACTGTTACAGTAAATGATAGATGGAAAGGAGCAGATTCAGGTTCAACACTTGAAGAAATAAAAGATTTAATGGCTGCGCAAGCTAAATCAGAATAATCTTCTTAGTATAATTAAGAGGAATTAAGATGGGGTTTATTCCTCGAAAATTAATAGAACGTTTACTTAGTTTACTTGGATATAAAATTGAGAGAATAAAAAGTGGAGATGACTCAAACTTATACAAAAAATATCCTAAAGAATCGCTAATAAATAAAAAATTTCTAAATGTTGGCGCGGGCAAATTTTATCATAAATTTTGGACTAATGTTGACTATGGTTCTGAACAATATGAAAAAGTTCAAAATGAATTTGTAGAATTAAACTTGATTGAAAAACCAAAATTCCCTTTTGAGGATAATTCAATTGAAGTTATTTACACTAGCCATACAATCGAACATATTACAGATGAATCTGTCATTAATTTGATTGAGGAATCTCAAAGAATTCTCAAAAAAGGAGGGGTATTAAGAATAACTTGCCCTGACTCAAACTTATTAGTAAATAGTGTGAAATTCAATGTACCAAGTTTTTGGGATTGGAGAAAGGAATGGTTTCTTAAGAAATGTGGAATTGATTCAATTGAAATTGAATTAGAAGATTATCTTGTAAGAGAATTTTCTACAGCAAGATGTCGATTTTTAGAAAATTCTAAGGATTCATTACAACCATTAGAGGTCAGAGAAAAAATGAGAAATTTAAGTGATAATGAATTTTTAAAATGGATTGTAGAAAAAAATACTTTCGATGAGAAATTCGCTAATTACCACATAAATTTCTGGAATTATGAAAAATTAGAAAAAATATGTATTGATGCTGGTTTTTCAGAAATTTATCATTCTGGTTTTGGGCAGTCACTTAGCCCTCCATTAACAAACATTAAATTATTTGATAATACACATCCCAAAATGTCACTATATTTTGAAGCAAGAAAATAACTATTGTATCCGTTTGATTCATAGGCATGATTCTACCAGCAGTTACTGTCGGGAGTGACAGAAATGAGTGAAGAATTAATGAAAGACGCAATAGAAATGTTTAGAAATGGAGATATTAAAGCAGCTGTTGCTGAATTGGAAGGAAAATTAAAATCAAATGGAGATGTTGCACAATTACATCATTCATATGCTGAATTTGCTAATATGCTTAACATGGAAGAACAAGATGATGTTGTTCCTGGTGGAAAAATCATGATGCATTATAAAAAAGCAATGGAATTAGATGAAGAAAATGATGAATATATTGCAGATTTTGCGAGTTTTGCTCTAGAATGTAGAAGAATTCCAGTAGCTGTAAAAGAATTTCAACGTTATGCAAAAAGATTAGAGTTAGCAGATATACCAATTGATGATGTACTTTATATGGCTGCTAGAAACATAGTAGATAGTATCGAAGTTATGGATCCTGAAAAGAAAAATCCAATGGTTCAACCGTGGTTGAAACAAGCCCTTATTTGGGCTGTTGGTGGACTTGGTTATTCAGCAGAAGATGCAATTAATGTAATGTCAAATGACTCATAATAATGACTAAGTATGAAAGTAGCCATTACATTTTCATATTTGGGTGATAAGTATCACGGTAGTCAAATTCAACCATCCTTGAAAACAGTCCAAGGTGAGTTAGAAAAAGCCTGTAAAAGATTGAAGTGGTCATCTAAGGGTATTAAGATTAGCAGTAGAACTGATGCTGGAGTTAATGCTAGAATGAATTTTGCTGTAATAGAAGTCCCAGAGGGCATTAAAAAAGATTTGCCGAACGGATTACTTAAAGGATTAAATGATATTTTACCATCAAGTATTTGTGTTTACGATGCTGAAGAAGTATCTGATGATTGTAATATCAGAAATGCAACATCAAGAATTTACAGGTATAGAATGGAATTACTAGAGAATTGGAACAAAAATATTGATTTAGATTATTATAATGGTGTTTTAAATTTATTCTTAGGTGAGCATGATTTTTCAAATTTTTATAAAAAAGAAGATGATAGAAGTACGATTAGAATTATTGAAGAAATATCTCCATGGGTTTCAAAAGAAAATAGAATCATTGGATTTGAAATAAAAAGTAAAGGGTTTTTATGGAATCAGGTAAGAAGAATTGCTAGTTGTATCAATGGAATTCTTAATGGAGATTTTTCAAAAAAAGATGTCATTAAATCATTGAAACTCGGAAGTGTGAAATTTGACTTTGGATTAGCCCCATCAAGATGGCTTACTTTATGGCATTTAGAACATGAAAAATTAATTCCAAAAATAAGAACTAGTTTTACAGAACCTCCCATTGTCCTTGACTTCGAAGAGGATAGGAGGGTGAATTCAATAATTATCGAGGCTGAATCAAAAAAACATCATGCTTGGCTTCAATTTGAATCATCTCAAATGCTTAAACAAAAATTGGAAGAATGAAATACGAATTTATTACAGATTTCTAAACATCGATTTCAATATTTACTAGATCTCCATCTGAAACATTTATTCTTTCTCGAAGAAATTTTGTTGAAATAATTTCAATTACATCTACATGTCTAGTTAAATCAGGAATTAAAATTGCTGAGGGAATTAAATCTGAGTTTGATGTTTGAATATTGCAATTTATAGCAGTTGCACCTCCAAAGCTCTTACCCTCCCTCAAGAAACCCCTAACTCGAATAAATTCAACATTAGATAAATCTATATTTTTGGCTTTTTCAACTACTATATCCGAAATTCCCAGGGTATCAATACCTGATTTTTCTCTCATTGCAATAAATTTACTTAAATCTGATTCGACTACTTTTACATTTAGAGTACCTGGCCACGCTTCTTCGTTTAAGATTTCTAAAAATTGTTCTTGATAATGGGGTTGAGCCATGAAAATAGATGCACGTCCTAAACCGCTAGAGACTATTCCTGAAAGTCGCATAATTAAAGCCGACTCTTGACCTATTCATGAATTATTGTATGAAAATAATTACAAAACTTCAATGGGTTGATTATATCTCGTAAGTTCGGAGAAGATATGCCCGGAGACCAAACTTGGATGAAAGAAAAATACTCTAATCTAGTAGAACAGGGATTAGATTGGAAATTAAGAGCTTTAGAAACAGCTTCAGAGCCTCGCTGTATCGTAGATGGAAGATCTAACATCATGCTTTGTGCAAATAATTATCTTAATCTTACCACTCATGATAAAGTTGTTAATGCAATGGTTGAGGCTACAAAAAAATATGGTGCAGGTTCTGGTTCTGTTCGAGCAATTGCAGGAAATATGCAGCTTCATGAAGATTTAGAAACTACAATAGCTGAATTTAAAGGAGTTGAAGCGGCATTAACATATTCTGCTGGATACACTGCAAATGTTGGATTAATTCCAACATTAGTGGATAACAAACAAGATTTAATCATTTCAGACGAATTAAATCATGGGTCTATAATTGATGGAGTAAGATTAACTAAAGCAAGTAGGGCTGTATATCCTCATAATGACACCGATGCATTAGAAGAAATATTAAGACAAAATAAAAACTCAAGGCGAAAATTAATCATTACAGATGGTGTTTTCAGCATGGATGGAGATATTGCACCATTAAACATTATTGCTGAAATTGCGGAACAACACGACGCTATGGTTATGGTTGATGATTGTCATGGAGAAGGAGTTCTTGGAGATGGAGGCAGAGGCATAGTTGATCACTTTAAATTACAAGGAAAAATAGATTTCGAGGTTGGTTCTTTCTCAAAAGCACTTGGTGTTCAAGGTGGTGTTCTTTCAGGAAGTGAATATGTAAAAAAACATGCGATAAACCATAGTAGATCCTGGCTATTATCTGGAAGTCAGCCCCCTGGAGTAGCTGCAGCCCAAAAAGCAGCAATTGAAGTACTTAGAGATGAACCTGAGCATCATGCTAAACTTTGGAATAATACCGAATATTTTAGATCAGAAATGCAATCTCTAGGTTTTGATACAGGTGTTTCAGAAACACCAATAATTCCTGTAATGTGTGGAGAGTCACATTTAGCAAAAGAATTATCTGACCAACTATATGAAAAAGGTATCTTTGCCTTACCTATTGTTTTTCCAATGGTTGCTAAAGATAAAGCGAGAATAAGATGTATGATTAGTTCTGGATTAACAAAAGAAGACTTAGACACCGTGATTTCTACATTTGCAGATGTAGGAAAAAAGTTAGGAATTATTTAATTTCCGATAAATCATCAATTATTTCGTTTAACTCCAAATCTTCATCTAAAACAGATACATCTTTAAAATCCTCAAAAGGATTGAGTTTTTGTTCCAATAGATTCAACAATCTCCATCTGGGTGCCCAAGAAAGATGGATATAAACAGGTCCGGGAAAGATCATTAAAAATAATCCTAAATCATTTATCCATTCGGGAATTTGAGACATACTGATTGAAAATGTCAAAAATATCAATCCGAGGAATGGTGCTGAATATACTAAAATTCGTGGTACCGTAATTGGCATTCTTTTTGTAAAATTAACTAATATTGATGATAATCCTCCAAGCAAACTTAAGATTAACAAAAGAATTAATGAATATAACAACCAACTAAGAAACCAATCATCTAAATTCCATCCAGAATCATATCCAAAAGGAAGAAATAATACAATTGAAAGTAATAATCCATAAAAAGCACCAAGAAATACTGGATGTGAAATTGTTAGAGGTAATTTAGAAAATCTAGTCGAAAGATTACCACCTTCTAATAGAATTTTTTGTTCTATCGGAAAATCATTAACCATTTCCCTCCAATTATTTCTAGAAGTCAATAAATTTCCGGGTAAACACACACTTGATAAATTAGAGGGATGTTTTTTTCCTAAAATTATTATTTTTTAGACTTTGATAATTTACGGAATATTGCACCAGGTTTAACATTTAAATCACCCGGATTTGTCTTTGGCCAAATTCTTTCAATATCTATCCCGTCATCTTCCTCACGAATTCTAGCAGATTCTATTTCATCTTCAATATCATTCTGTGCATCTCTGAGAGCTAATGCTAAATTAAGCCATTTAATTACTTCTAACTCCATTTTTTCATTATTCGTATCAAATATACTTGCACCAAAAAGTGGTTTTGAAATCTGAAAACTGACTTGATTACCATTACCATCAATCAAAAGACCATTTTCCTCTAAATTTTTTACAACCCTTCCTTTTGGTGGTAAAATTTCCCAATTTTCAGATGTTCTGTAAGCCACATCTGCCTCATCAACATCATGTTCTTCCTCTACCCAAGGATGTCCTAAATTAACAGCAATTGAATTTAAAATAGATTTTTTACATTGAAAGTCTTTGAAAAAAATTATTAGCATTACTAAAGAAGGTAATATAAATATAATTGAAAAAAATTTAGAGATAAATATGAATAATAAAATACCAAATATAAAAAAGCAAAATGAAACTATTATTCTTAATAATGTGTCTCCTAATACTTTTTTAACTGATTCTAGTTTAGTCAAAATAACAAAACCTACTGGCGTTTGACTGCCTTCCATGCCCATGGCATGTAGTCGTCGTGAATAAATCTCGCCAATTAAAAAGTATCTAAGAATTACAATTTTTCTCAAATAATAGCCCATGAATTCAAGAAGTAATATCAACAACGCCAATAAAGAGGGGATTAATTGTTAGATTTACCAATAGGTGTAATCACAGAAAAAAGAAGAGGCGGCCCCTCTGTATTATCTTTATTGGCTAAAGACATTATTACTGCAAAAGTAGATTCATACATACGTTCTGAAATTGATTCCAATGATGTAAATTCTAGAATTGGATATGTAATATTTAGAAATGGTTCTCCTTTAATGGCCATACATTCTGGAAATGAAAGTTCTCATGCTGTAAATGCATTAGAGAAAATAGATGATGATGCCGCTGAATTAGATTGTTTACTTACAGTTCATAGAAACGTTGATGTTGATTTGTTATTACAAACTTTTCCAAATTCATTACTTAATTTGGATTTAAATTTAGATGAAGAAAAAAATTCAGAATGGTGGAAAGAAAAAGAAATTAGTTCTAAAACATGGACTAGCTCAAAAGAACTACCGGAACAAAAGTTCACAACTAATAATTCACCAGAATTTGAAAGGGCTATAGAAGCAAAATTAAGGAGAATGAAAGGTGATAATCTTTCCGAATTATATCCTGGGCATGCATATTTAATATCAGAAAATAATGCTAAAAACACATTAAAATTAGCATCTAAATTATTTGAAATTGAACACAAATTAATGGTAATCTCTAGAATACCTGGCTCTAGAATTAACAAAGAATTTGGGATTAGTTTAAATTCATGCTATTGGCTAACTGAGAAATCTCAAGATGATGAACAAATAATGGGTCCGCAATTAGAAATATTGTATTCAGAGATAAAGGGATTTTTTAAAAAATATCCTCGAAGCGTAGTTGTATTAGATGGATTTGAATTTCTCTATGCAATCCATGGCAAAGATAGAACATTAGACTTTTTACGCAGATTAGTTGACATTTCTACCACATCTGATGATCTAGCATTTATTCCAATAAATCTTGATGCTTTTGATACAAAGTCAAGAGCATTAATTAAGCGAGAATTAGATTATTTAAAATCAGAAGATATAGAAGATTGGATTTTATCACCTGAAGATTTAGAAGGACATCTATTCCACCTTCCAGATAAGCAAGAAATTCTTTGGGATGAAATATTAAATTCAAAAAATATTTCAAAAGACACTGAAATAGAAAAGGAATTTACAAGTGTTCCAGAAAAAATCGAATTTGAGACAACAGAAATTAAAGAAATAAATAATGAAGGAAGTAGATTAGACTTAAGTGGAATTATTGAAAAATGGGATCAAGAAGATTCGAAAATAGAGACAATAATTGAAGATGAGATTGAAGAAGAAGAAATAGTTGAAGAAGATTCAATGGAATATGAAGAAAATCAAGGGCCAAAAAGTCCAACTAGAGTCACACTATTAGGATCAAAACAAAAAAGAAAAGAATTAAGAAAATTTGAGAATAAATCAAGTCTTGAGGAAGCCACAAAAATAACTAAACTGAATGAATCTAAGAAAACTCAAAAAACCATTTGGGAGAAAAAAGACAGAAATAAAACCTATCGTCAATATTATGATGCTTCTAAACACAAGGGTAAATCGGGCGGACAAGATTGAAGCGGGTTCCAAGTTTTCTAGATGAGGCTATTTCTGCAGCACAAAATAGATTAGGAATTGTGGATAAACCTATTGAAAACAAGAAAAAGGTAGAAACTAGACCTAGCTTATTAGAATTAAATTTTAAATCTAAACCAAGAATTAGTTTACCAATTCATTCACAAAATAAAAAATCATGGTTGGACAAACATGATGAAGTAAATGAGTTGAAATATAAAGATAATAATTTAAACAAAAAATCACAAGGCCCGATATGGAAAGTTGCACTTGACGAATTAAACAAAACAGAAGTGAATTCTCAATTAACTACAGTTAATCATGAAACTCAAAATATTTGGCCACCACTTCTTTCAACGAACATTAGAAAAAACATGGATAATTGGTATGTAGTTGAAGAAAATAGACAATTAACAAAAACCATTGAATCTATTATTCAAAGACCTGGTTCACACCTAAATCCAATCCATATCAAGGGAAATACGGGTGTTGGGAAAACACATATTTCTTTAGCTGCTTGTTACGAAATTCAATCAATTTATGGAAATGAATCTGTAAGAATTATTCGTTCAGGAACTCTTGTAGATAACTCAAAAGAATTGCCCCTTATGGCTCAAGAAATAAATAATCTAAAAATGATACTTGTAGAAGATTTTGAGGAACTAAAAAGTAATTTATCACGTATGCAGTCATTAAGCAATTGGTTAAATTGGAATATCAATAACGGCGTTCAAATAATCATAACTTCAAACGGAACTATTGATCTCGATAGCCTAGGTGGAGATACTAGAAGAGTATTAGAATCCAGTATAATATTCAATATTGATAATTATACTGACACTAGTAAAATGAGAATTTTGAGACGGATTGCAACTGAAAGAAATGTTGTACTTTCAGATGAACATTTATTAATACTAATCTCTACAAAAAAGAATCTTCCTAGTTTATTATCAGCATTCGAAAAATTTGTAATTGCTCAAAAAGATGGTACATTATCAGCAAACCCCGAAGAGGCAATAGCAAGTTTAGACGGTGTACAAACATTATACAACACGATGTTCACAGAAGACATCAGTAAATCAGTAAAAGATATTGCATTTAACACTGTAGAATCAACTAAAATTAAAGATTTTGAATTAAATTCTGATGACTTCATCCTAGACCTAAATAATCTTCCAGAATTAAATGAAACCAGTTCAAAAACAAGCGAAATTTTCGAACATGATAATGAAATAATTTCAAATTGGAATAAAGATTTAAATTTACCAACAGAGAAAATAGAACCTGTAGAATTACTTGGAGAATTAAGTGAACATGGATTAGATAGAATGGCAGACGTTGGAATGGCTTTTGAGAAATATAATGATATCCTCAACAATATTGAATCTAGAATTAAACATATTTCTAAGACTTTAGAAGACTCAGACACTGAAACTCTACTTCTTTTAGCAGATGAAATGTCAGATTTAGAATACTCATTACAGGGTTTAAAGCCATTAATTAGCTCTTTAGATAGAAAGCCGTTATCAAAAGTCCCTGAAAACCAATTAGAACTTCCAAATTTAGATAAATTAAAACAACTAGATGAATATATTCCAGATAATGAATGGAATATTGATTCTGAAGACATAGAAATGGAAGATTTGTTAGACATTCAACTTAGTCCCGTTAATTATCCCGTATTGATTCCTATTAATAATGAAAAATCCGACAATAGAATTTATTTTGCTGAAGAATAATTATTGATTTAATATGTTTAGACCATTTAAAAAAAGAACATGGTGGGATTCAGGACTTAAATTTTCATGTATACCAAATTGTGGAAAATGTTGTAATGAACCTGATGGTATTGTATACCTTTCAATAAAGGATATGAGTAGATTAGCATCATATCATGAACTTCCTTTAAAAGAATGGATTAATAGAGATTGTAGAAAGAGTACTGATGGAAGATACGTATTAAAAATCAAACAAGAAAATAAAAAATGTATTTATTTTAATGAAGATTTAAATTGTAATGTCTATGATTCAAAGCCTGATCAATGTAGTGCATTTCCATGGTGGAATGAAAATTTAGAAAATAAAAAGTCATGGGAAAATACTAAAAAAATTTGCCCTGGTATAGATCATCCAGAAGCACTAATCATCAGTAAAAAAACAATAAAATATTGGGTAGAATTAGACAGAATCTCTGAAAAAGGAGTAAGAGAATCGGAGATAGACTTTTGAATTATTATTGCGACGCACTTATACCTAAAATCATACAGGGTTTAACTCGGAGGTTGTATTGTGGGAGATGGTGACGAAATTCTTCTTGAATTAACAAAAAAACATCTAAATATTGGATTAAGAGGAGTTCCAGTTGGAACTTGTAGGACTAGTTTTGTTACTCCCGAACAAGGTGTTCATTATTGTGGTTATCCAATTAAGGATCTTGCTGAATTAAGGGCTGAGGATGTTGTATACCTTTTGTTCCATAAAGAATTACCAACAATCGATCAATCTGAGGCATTTAGGAGAGAATTATCAAAAAGAGGAGCAATTAATCCAGCAATTGTTGATGTATTACATACTCTTCCAATGGAAGGCCATCCAATGCAATGGTTGTCTGTTGGTATTGAAACATTGGGCATGTATAGTCAAGAAGGTGATTGGAGAAGTAATGCCCTAAATCTTGTAGCTCAAATGCCAACATTAATGGCATTAATTATGAGAATTAGAGAAGGAAGAGGCGCAAATTTAGAAGCATCTCAACCTGAACTAGGATTAATTAGAAATTTTGTTAATTTACTTAATCTTCCCGGTGCTGATCATGAAATAATGTCAAAAATCCTTTCAACATTTTTTGTATTACATATGGATCACGGGGGTGGAAATCTTTCCACATTTACTGGAAAAGCCGTGGCATCGGGGCACGCGGGTTTACACTCTAGTATGGTTGCTGCAATGAATGCTCTTTCAGGTCCACTTCATGGAAGAGCAAATCAAGCAACTTTAGAATTTATCAAAAGTATTGGAAGTGACGATGAAGAAGATGTTGAAAAATTTGTTAGAGCAGAATTGATGGCAAAAAGACCTATTTTTGGTTTTGGTCACGCAGTTTTAAGGAAAGAAGACCCTAGAGCAACAATTCAACTAAAGTTAGCACAAAAAATATGTCCAAATGATAAAAACATCAGAATAGTTCAAACATTAAATAAAGTAGTTCCTTCAATATTAGGAGAAATCCCCAAAATCACAAACCCGAATGCAAATGTAGATTTAGTTTCAGGATCATTATTAAATTTTATAGGATTTACAAAACCAGAATATTATACAACATTTTTTGGTTGGGCAAGGACCGCAGGAATTGGTGCTCAAATAGTTGATGAAAGAATGGTTTTAAGAGATGGTAAGGGAGTTCCAATATATAGACCAAAATATATTGCTGAAGGACAAAAACTTCGCAGATTAGATTAATCAAAAATAGGTCTTGGAGAATTCCCACAACCTCTGTGTCCAATAATCCTTACAGATTCCCAAGGCAATTTATTATTGGTTGATGTTGCAATTATTTGAGAAGTATTTTCCCAGTACCATTTTTTACTCCAAGTCATTAAAAATTCCTTTCTTTCAATTTTATTCAATTCATGCCAAGGAGTAACTTCTCTATTAGCTTCTCTAATTAAATCATGATGATTTTCAATATCTGTACTTCTAAATTTATTTTTCCAAGTTTCATTTAATGGTTGAGTTGAAGGACGTGTCCATCTAGCAATACCTTCTGGTAATGAGTATACATTTGAATTCAAGTTATCTGTTAAAATAGTAATTCCAGCCTCATATAATTTAAATTCATCTTTGATTAAACCTGGCCAAATATATATTGGAAACCCTTTCTTAACCTTTAGTAATCTTTCAAGTGGTTTGCCTGATAAACCATATGTTCTATCTAATCTTAATTTATTAACTGGGGGAATAAAATATTCTAAAGCGCATGGAAGAATTGGAGATCCTTTCTTTTTTTGTCTATTAATCATTGATTTAAATGATCTCAATGAAAATTCAGGCGCAGCATAAATCCTATTCATTCTTTCACTACCAAATCTAAGTTGATTTGGAAATAATGATGATGTTTTCCAATCAAAATTTATTTTTTTTGCAGCATAATTCATATGTTTGAAAAATCCGTAAAAAATCACACTATGTTTAGGAATTTCCTCATCAACTAAAATTTCACTACATTGCTTCAATACTTTCCCAATATAAGGTATATTTTTCCTACTTGTTAACCATCCACCACCAGAACCACTAGAGGGATGGGGAAGTTTAAGTTCAATGTTCATTATTTTTCCTTGATTTCTTAATGCATCTCCAATTTTTGAATTTTCTATAATTTCTTTAAATGATGGGAAACCAAAATTTTTCAGATCTGATAAAGTATTTTGTTCAACAAATTCTGGCAAATCACCTTTAATATTCTTGCTTACTGAAAGTCTCCTATCATGATGAAGAATTAATTCATCATCCGATGTTAATCTTACATCAAATTCTATTCCATCGGATAATTCCATTCCTTTGACCAACGAAGGTAAAGTATTCTCCTTTAAATCATGATTAATTTTTGATGAGGCCATTGGTCTATGCTCAAAGTTTATGCAAATAAATATCATTGCTCATATAATTGAATATACTCAAGAATCATAACCTGCCAGTATAACGGGATACTGATTTCATGACAGAACATCCAGATGAAAAATCCAAGGCAATACGAGGTTATGCATTCTACGATTGGGGTAAATCTGCATTTGAAACCAGTGTAACAACTGCGATTCTTCCGTCTTGGTTTGCTTATTTATTTCTTGAAGCAAATGGATTAACAACCACACTTGGAGGTATTAAAATGTCAGGAACTGCAATTTGGTCATATTCAATTGCTGTAGCAACTTTAATTGTTGCCTTAGTGAGTCCATCATTTGGAGTAATTGCCGATAGAAGAACAATCAAAATGAAGTGGTTAAAAATTCTAACAGTCATTGGAGCTGGTTCTACTTTTTTACTAGCAGCGGCTCCATTTCTACCAATAAATTCACAATGGATATGGTTGATGATTATGTTCGTACTAGCAAATATTGGATTAAATGGTGCAGGCGTATTTTATAATGCACTTCTTCCACATTTAGGTGATGACGAAGAGTTGGATTCAATATCAAACAAAGCATTTGCATATGGTTATTTAGGTGGAGGAATTCTACTCGTAATTCATCTTGGTTTAGTAATGGGAATTGGAGCGGAGACAATTCCATTCTGCATGGCTTCATCTGGCATCTGGTGGTTTGGTTTTGCATTATTCACATTCAAATACGTCCCAGAGCCTGAAATTGAAAAAGAAATGGACAAAATGAGTTTTTTTGAAACATCAAAATTTGCATTATCTGAAGTCAAATCAACATTAAAAAATCGTAAAGAATTCAGGACATTATTTTTCTTTATGTTAGCATATTTTTTCTATATAGACGGAATAAATAGTGTTACAGCACTTGCAGGTGTTTTCGGTCCTGCAGTATTAGGATTAACAACAACTGATTTGATTTTAACGATCTTAGTAATCCAATTTGTTGCAGCACCTTGCGCCATAGGTTTTACTTACTTAGCCGAAAAATGGTCTACCAAAAAAGCTCTACAATTATCTTTATGTGTAGCTACATTTGTAGCTATTTTAGCACTTACCTTCGCACCACTTCAACTAGAAGAACATTCAGAATATGATTTACAGTATACTTGGAATAATGTTAATTCAACATACTCTGTAACTTATTTAGCCAACCTTGGTGAATTAGCCCAAGATCCTGAAAATGAAGAACAAATTTGGGCAATAAAACACAGAGATGTTTTACCCGTACAAGTTAATGAAAAAATAGATGAGGGGTTAGTTTTAGAATGGGCAACTGATGAAGATGGAAATCCTGCAACAATAATTCTTGAAGACTATTCGATGCTTGAATCATTAAAATTACAAATAGAAGATTCTCGTTATAGTCTAAGTATTAATGGAAGTGAAAATGAATCTGTTGTTACTGGAGTCAATCATCCCTCAAATATAGGTGATGGTCCTCTTGATTTCATAGCAAAGAGTATGAGAGATTTAGTTTGGCAACCCTTAGGTATTAACGTCACATTACAATTTCTTCTATTGGGCGTATTATTTGGTTCTATAATGGGTGGTGCTCAAGGATTATCTAGAAGTTTATTTGGGAAAATGGTCCCCGAAACAAGGAGTGCTGAATTCTTTGGTTTCTTTGGGTTCTTCGGAAAAGTTGCAGCATTCATTGGTCCACTACTTTACGGTACAATTGTAATCTTTTTTGATGACAGAGTAGCAATTCTTGGAATTGGTTTACTTATCATTATAGGAACAATAATGATGCTATGGGTTGATGTTGAACAAGGCATTGAAGATGCAAAATTAGAAGATGAAAGAAATAGAGCAAAAGTAAATGAATAATATTTATCTAATTATTTTATTAAGCAGTAATGAAAATTCAAATAAAATTATCATCGGTGCTGCAACTAACAATAATGAAATGGGATCTGGAGGAGATAAGAACGCTCCTAAAACTACAGATGAAAACCAGATATGTCTTCTATATTTTGTTAAATCAGATTTCTCAACAATCTCAAATTTAAGTAATAGTAAAACGGCTATTGGAACTTGAAAGCCTAATGCGCTCGCAAATACAAGAGAAGAAATAAATCCTGAGAAATTAGTTAAAGTCCACTGAGTAGATAAGTCAGCAGCTGTAGCATCTTTAGCTAAATAATCAAGTAAAAAAGGCACTAAATATTCAATTGCATAGAAAGTTCCTAAACTCATTAAGATTACTGATGAAATTGCAATAATTATAGCCAAAAAATTGGGATTTGGTAATTTTAAATCCGCTTCTTTCATCCTTTGTTTAAATGTTTCACTTTTTGCCAATAACCTCCCCATTTCTACAGAAAAAACAATTCCTGTTAACATTATTGCAGAATAAACAGATATTCTTACTTTCAGTAAAATTAATTCTACAGGATGAAGGACGATTACATCGGTATCCGATGATGGACGAAAACCTGTTTCCTCACTAACAAGCCAAGCAATAAATTCACCAGCTAAAGGATAACCAATCACAAAAATCAAAGTAAAAATTACTGCAAAAAATCTAGCTCGTTTTCTAAGTAATTTTGAGACTTCATGGAGAATTTTACCCCCAGGACTGGATAATAATTCTTCAATATTTGATTCTAAATCATTGGCCATTAGATTCACCATTTCTATTATGCTGAATTTCGGTTGCTAAGACCGTATTTGACATCAACATAGCTACGGTCATGGGGCCAACTCCACCAGGGACAGGAGATAACAAAGATGCTATTTCTCCAACATCAGGATGAACATCGCCTGCTAACCTCCAACCTCGAACATGATAAGGATCTTCGACTCTATTAATTCCAACATCTATAACAACAGCACCAGGTTTAACCCAATCAGATTCTACCATTTCAGGACGTCCTACCGCTGCTATAATTATATCCGCATTCAAACATTCTTCTTTTGCATTCATTGTCCTAGAATGGACAATAGTCACTGTTGCATCAGCACCTTTGGAGGCTAACAATAATGCTTGAGGCATTCCAACATTAAATGAACGCCCAATTACAACTGCTTTTTTCCCTGACATCTCCACATTTCCCCACCTTAACATTTCCATCACACCTGCTGGAGTGCAAGGAATCATTCCATCGAGCCTACCTTGAACAATACGCCCCAAATTAACTGGATGAAATCCATCTACATCTTTTTGTGGATCTATTAAATCGGTAAGTGATTCTTCATCTAAATGTGAAGGAAGAGGTGATTGAATCAATATTCCATTAATTCCATCGTCATTATTCATGGAGATAATTGCATCAACTAATTCTTCTTGTGAAGTTTCCTTGGACAATTCTAAATGTGTAGACTTAATACCTAATCTTTCACATGATTTTATTTTATTCCTAACATAAACGTGTGAAGCAGGATCATCACCAACTATGATAACTGCTAGGTGAGGTTTTAATTTAGATTCTAAAATACGTTGTTTCAACCTTTCTTCAAGTGCTTCCGCGCATGCTTTTCCATCTAAGCGTGTTGCGGACATGAATCTCCGACTAAAATCTCTCTTTTCATCCTAACTACTTGCAAAACAAGCAAGAGATTCAAAACTAAAGTAAACTTCGGGGGGTACAGCGCCAATATAGCTTAGCCTGGTAGAGCGGCTGATTTGTAATCAGCAGGCCGAGAGTTCGAATCTCTCTATTGGCTCCAAAATTGCAGCCTTGCAGTGCAACGTTTTAGGACCACACGCACCCCTTTTTTTCCGCACTTTTTTGTTGTTCGAAAAAAGGGTCAGGCACCCCCCTAAAAATAGGTCATTTTTAGGGTCAAAATAGCGTGGTCTTTAGATCAAATTAGGACCACGAAAAAATAAATTATGCAGTACCATAACTACTGATTGTCCCCGCGGACAATGAACCGTTTCGCGATGCAGAAAGAGCAGGTAATAGGGACCTCACATTCTACTCTTCTTCATTAATCCAACCATTATCAATGAATTGTTTGTATAACTTCTCTTCCCACAAATTAGAATTAAAAACATATTTACCATCAGTCGGTCTTCCGTTGACTCTTGGACCACTGAGATTTACTTGCAAATAATAATGTAGTGGAAATTTTACATTAGATGAATTAAT